>NZ_JBYCKY010000718.1:0-1866 GCF_057473605.1 Mycobacterium sp. TH-M82
GAGTCGCTGTTCCGCGAGCGCGGCGTCAAGGCCATCACCCAGGCGCACGTGAGCGAGGTGATGGACGGCAAGCTGCGCTACGAGCAGCTCGACGGCAACGAGCACACCCTGGCGTTCGACTTCGCCATGCTGCTGCCACCGTTTCGGGGCGTGGCGCTGGCCGCCTACGACAAGGACGGCGCCGATATCACCTCCGCCCTGTTCGCACCGTCGGGCTTTTTGAAGGTCGACGCCGACTACTCGGGCAAGCCCTACGAAGATTGGTCCGCCGAGGACTGGCCGCACACCTACGAGTCGCCGGCCTACCCCAACATCTTCGCGCCGGGCATCGCGTTCGCCCCGCCGCATCCGATCTCGAAGCCACGCAAGAGTCTTAAAGGAACGGTCATCACCCCATCCCCGCCGCGCACCGGCATGCCGTCGGGCATGATGGCCAAGGCGGTCGCCGAGACCATCCGCGACCGCATCACCAAGTCCGCCGAAGTTCCTGCGCACGCGGTCTCGATGGCGGCCGTGGGCGCCGCGTGCGTCGCCTCGGCCGGCACCGGCTTCGGGCAGGGATCGGCCGCTGCGATGACGATGTACCCGGTCGTCCCCGATTGGAAGAAGTATCCGCAGACCGGCCGCGACCTCGCCGGCACGTCCGGAGAGATCGGCTTGGCCGGGCACTGGATGAAGCTGGCGCTGCACTACCTGTTCATCTACAAGGCCAAAGCCCGACCGTTCTGGTGGCTGATCCCCGAATGACCCGAATGAAAGGCGCTCCCGTGGACGACGACAGCAACGAGCCGACGGCGAACGCCCGTACTGCCGAAAGCATCGCCGCTGCCCCGCTGCCCACGCGCGGCACCCTGCGGGCACGCCAGAACCTGCTCATCCAGTCCTGGCGGTTCGCCCGCTTCACCCTCAGGATGATGCGGATGATCGTCCGCGGGCACGGCTGATGTATTTCGCCGCGCAGCTACTCCGATTCCTTGAGCTGCAAGCCTGCCTGCTGCACAAGGATTTCCGGGCCACAGGTGCGCTACTGACACAGATCGGCTGCTAGTCCTGATCGAGATTGCGCAGGAGTTCCGGAATGTCACGGCGCTGGTGCAGGATACGCAATAGATCGATACGGTCGGTGCGCTCTACATACAGGACGGCATATGGGAAGTGCTCCAACGCTCGTCCGCGTAGCCCGGGAATATCGAGTTCGTAGCCGTAACGGGGTGAACCGATCCCGGGCTACAGTCCGATCAAGCGGTAAGCGGCCTGCACAGCGTCGACCAGTTCCGATGCGGCTTGCATCGCTCCCTCTTCGACGTAGTAGTCGATCGCGTGCTCGACATCTTGGATAGCTTGATAACGCGGGATGACCGGCTTGATCGTCATCCGGCGCTGCGACGCCGGATGCGCGCACGAAGTCCGTCGAAATAGGCGTCGTCGGCGGGCTCGGCGGGTACTGAGGCGGCGCCTTCGAGGATCAGGCTTCTAAGGGTCGCGCGGTCCTGGTCCTTGCGAATCAACTCGCGGACATACTCACTACTGGTGCCATACCCGCGCTGGACAACTTGCTGTTCCACGAACGCCTTGAGCGAGTCGGGTAGTGAGATGTTCATGGTGCCCATGAGACGGAGGTTAGTGAGTGATGGCAAAATTTGTCAACGGTCGGATTGGCTTCATGGCCGCGTCCGGCCGGCGACGGACAGGCGTCCGGATCTTCTCACCCCAGCAGTCCGGGCCCAACCCGCCGCGTGGGCCTCGTCATGCCCGATACACTCACCCTCGCCGCACTCGACAACACGACGCCCACCGTCGCCGCGCCGAGCACGGCACCGCGACGTCGGAGAACGCTGCTGAACCTGCTTCCCGCCCGGTTTGAGT
>NZ_JBYCKY010000719.1:0-4562 GCF_057473605.1 Mycobacterium sp. TH-M82
CGCTCGGCGACTACCGGATGATGCCGCGCGCCACGTTCTGCCAGCCGCAGGTGGCCAGCTTCGGGCTCACCGAAGAGCAGGCCCGCACCGAAGGTTATGACGTCAAAGTTGCCAAATTTCCGTTCAGCGCCAACGGCAAAGCGCACGGCGTGGGTGACCCGAGCGGCTTCGTCAAACTGGTGGCCGACGCCCGCTACGGCGAGCTGCTCGGCGCCCACCTGGTCGGCCACGACGTCTCGGAGTTGCTGCCCGAGCTCACCCTGGCGCAGAAGTGGGACCTGACCGCCGCAGAACTGGCCCGCAACGTGCACACGCACCCGACGATGTCAGAAGCGCTGCAGGAGTGCTTCCATGGCCTGACCGGCCACATGATCAACTTCTGAGCACCAGCTCGAAGACCGCCAACGCGACGGCCATGCCTGTCGCGTTGGCGAAGGCGTTAACCACGTCGTTGTCGATCCAGCGGTGTCCGAAGGCGAGTTCACCCGGTACGCCGCAGTGCTGTCGGTCCTCCACCACGGCAAGACACGACGCACACACGAAGCGGCCCTGCACGGTCGCGCCGAGCAGCGAGTCCAGCAGCGAGCCCGCTGTCCCCGCCGCCAGCCCGACGACGATGATGGTCGGGTTCGCCATGAGGGCGCCGACGGCCCCCACCGCCAGGCCGCCCAGTCCGGTTGCCGCGAAGCCCAGCGGCGAAACGGCACCGGACGTGCCCTTGGGAACTCGGCGTCGAGTGCGCAGCGACACCGGCAGCTTCGCGGAGAAGCGGCCGATCTCAGACGCCCACGAATCCGCGATGGAAGCCGCGATGCCGCCGATGTAGACGACGAACCACAGCTGGTTGCGCGTCAGCGCATAGCCGATGGCCGGGAGCACCAGCGGGAGCACACCGTTGACGACGACCTGATTCAGCCCTCGTAGGCTTTCGGCTCGCTTCTCTTGCCGGTATGCCGTCAGGACGCTGGTCAGGATGAGAAATGTTGCCGCCGGAACAATCCAGAACCATCCACCGAGAGCGATCGCTACCGCCGCGACCAGCGCGGCACCGATCGCGCCGGGTAGATCCAGCCATCGCAGCCGCACCATCGACGGCGCCGTAGCGCAGCCCACGATGGCTGCCACCGACCAGCGCAGTGCGTCCGCGGACGACAAGTCGTGCCCGACGTGCAACAGCAGGGCAACCCACGGCGTGATCACCAAGTTGTCCGCCGCGGGCAATACCAGCAGCTCGATGGACGCGGTCGTCAACGCAACGAAGACCGAAACGGCCACAGCCACACCCACGCTGGACCCGAAGCCGGCCAGAGTGAAGGCCAGTGATATCCCCAACGTGATCACCGCGAAGACCGCCGCCCCCTCGAAAGATCGCGCGGCACCGCCGACGGCGACACGACGGCGGCCGAAGTGGTGCCCGACAAGCGCGGCGCCCGCGTCGGCCAGGCCCAACACCAAAACGCCTACGGCGATGGCGATCCGGTCCGGCCAGAACACCGCAACGGCAATGAGAACACCGGCGGCGAACCCGACCAGCCCGTAATCGCGCTTCCGGGTGCCCTCGAGCACGTCGGAAAGCAAACCTTTCTCCACGACGAAGACCAGGGCAACGACCGTCACGAGCAAAACCATGACAAGCGCCGCTGAGCTGGAAAACCAGAAGGCCGAGGCCGCGGCGAACACGCCGCACAACGCATGCGGAATCTTGCGGGCGACCAGACGCCCGGCCCCCACCTTCAGCAGCGCCCACCCGAGGGCTGCGAGGGCTGCGGCGAGCAGCAGCGTCGCGCCGCCGGCGAGGGCGATGTCGTGCCTGAGCGGAGTCGTCGTAACCTACTCCGGGAAATCCAGCGGTACCCGCAGTGCGGCCAGGGTCGCCGCCAGCGCGTCGTATTGGCCTGCCAGCGTGACGAATTCGATCAACTGCGGCCGGTCCAAGTGACCGGACAGCTCGGTCCAGGTGCGATCCGAGAGGGTGCGGGTGTCCAGCAGTTCGTCGGTCGCGGCGATCAGCACACGCTGTCGGTCGGTCAGGCCGCCAGCGCCCGGGCCTTCGAAGATGCGCTCCTGGGCGGCGTCGTCGAGCCCGGCCTTGGTGGCGATCCGGCGATGGTGCTGCAGCTCGTATCGGCTGTTGCGCAGCTGAGCTACCCGCAGGATCACCAGCTCGGTGTCACGTTTGGGCAGTCGGCCACCGGACAGCAACAGCCCGGCCCACGGCAGCCAGGACCACATCAGCCGCTTGTGCTGGCCGAGCGTGGTGAACAGGTGTGCCTGCGGGACACGTTGCCGGCGGGCGGCAAGCTTGCAGAACACCCAGTTGAAGACACCCAGGTCAGGTAACCGGGGGGTGGAGGGGATACGGCCTGACACCCGCGTCACCCTACCTGCGCATCGGTTTGGCGACGGGGTGACGTCCCTGGCATGATCACGCTGGCTGGGAAAAGGGGAGCGGAGCACAGCATGACAGGCGATACGTCGGTGAACCGCACCGGCCTGGCTGGTTTGGCGAAAGCCATGATGGCAGTCCCGGATCCGCATCCTGACGTCTTCGACCGGGACTGGCCGCTACGGGTCGCCGACATCGACCGAAAGGGCCGGCTGCGGTTGGACGCCGCCACCAGGCACATCCAGGACGTCGGTCAGGACCAGCTGCGTGAGCTGGGGTTCGAGGACACCCATCCACTGTGGATCGTGCGCCGCACCATGGTCGATCTCATCCGGCCCGTCGAGTTCAGCGACATGCTGCGGCTGCGACGCTGGTGTTCGGGCACGTCCAACCGCTGGTGTGAAATGCGGGTCCGCATCGACGCCAAGCGCGGGCGCGGCCTGGTCGAGTCCGAGGCGTTCTGGATCAACATCAACCGGGAGACCCAGATGCCGGCCCGGATCTCCGACGACTTCCTCGACGGCCTGCGCCGCACCACCAGCGTCGACCGGCTGCGCTGGAAGGCCTACCTGAAGCCGGGCAGCCGCGAAGACGCCACGGAAATCCGCGAGTACCCGGTTCGGTTCACCGACATCGATCTGTTCGACCACATGAACAACTCCGTGTACTGGTCGGTGGTGGAGGACTATCTGTCGGGCTACCCGGAACTGCTGGCCGCGCCGCTGCGGGTCACCCTCGAACACGACGCCCCGGTCGCGCTGGGTGACAAGCTGGAGATCATCTCGCACGTCCACCCGCCCGGCTCCACCGACCAATTCGGACCTGACCTGGTCGATCGCACCGTCAGATCGCTCACCTACACGGTCGGCGAAGAGACCAAAGCCGTCGCGGCGATCTTTCCGCTCTCAAAGCCGGAACCGACAACAGGGCTGGAGGAAAAGAGTTGAGTGACAACGTGATCCAACGAGTCGGCGTCGTCGGGGTCGGGCAGATGGGCGCCGGTATCGCCGAGGTCTCCGCCCGCGCCGGCGTCGAGGTGACCGTCTTCGAGACCACCGAGGCGCTCCTCGCCGCGGGCCGCGACCGCATTGTCACATCGTTGGACCGCCGGGTGAGCGCTGGCAAGATCACCGAAAGCGATCGTGACGCGGCGACCGCCTTGCTGACCTGCACCACCGACCTGAGCGATTTGGCCGACCGGCAACTGGTGATCGAGGCCGTGATCGAGGACGAAAAGGTCAAGGCGTCGATCTTCGCCGAGTTGGACCGCGTGGTGACCGACCCGGCCGCGGTGTTGGCGTCGAACACCTCCAGCATCCCGATCATGAAGCTGGCCGCGGCCACCAAGAATCCGGCGCGGGTGCTGGGCCTGCACTTCTTCAATCCGGTGCCGGTGCTGCCGCTGGTCGAACTGGTCAGCACGCTGGTCACCGACGAAGCCGCCGCCGCCCGTGCCGAGCAGTTCGCCCGCGTCACGCTGGGCAAGCAGGTGGTGCGTTGCTCCGATCGGTCCGGCTTCGTGGTCAACGCGCTGCTGGTGCCCTACCTGCTGTCGGCGATCCGGATGGTGGAGACCGGCTTCGCCACCGCGAAAGACGTGGACAAGGCTGTGGTCGCGGGCCTTTCGCATCCGATGGGCCCGCTGCGGCTGTGCGATCTGGTCGGTCTGGACACCCTCAAGCTGATCGCGGATAAGATGTTCGACGAGTTCAAGGAGCCGCTCTACGCTGCGCCGCCGCTGCTGCTGCGGATGGTCGAGGCTGGTCTGCTGGGCAAGAAGTCCGGGCGGGGCTTTTACTCCTACTGACGGCCTACCGGCTCCCACTGCCCACCGGCGGCACCAACCGCGGCGGGATCGGGGACGGGTGCGGCCCGGCGTTGAACTGCTCCAGCGACCCGCCGGCCTCGACGATTCCGCACAGCGCGCTCCAGCTCAGCATGGTCAGGTAATCGATCAGGTCGTCAGCGCTCATCCGCGGGTCCAGCAGCCACGAGTGGGTGGCCAGCTGGACGCCACCGACGATCATGTACGCCCAGGCTTCGACGCCGTGGGTATCCAACCCCACTTGGTGCATCCGCCGTCGCAGCATCACCGCGAGCATGCGGGCGATGATCCGCTCGGAGTCGGCGATCACCTTGCTCTTGCTGGCCGAGCTGTTGGCCATCACGAACCGGT
>NZ_JBYCKY010000720.1:0-1079 GCF_057473605.1 Mycobacterium sp. TH-M82
GGCGCCTGCTGCGTTCACGCACTGGGGCGCGCCGGAGCCCTGGTAGGCGCGGTCGGCGGTGCGCGCGCGGGCCAGCGCCGATTCCCGGGCGCCCGCCAGGATGTCGTCGGCGGTGACGGCGACGTCGTGCAGGCTGACCCGCCCGCAGCGCCGGGTCGGGTCCAGGTTGTCGGGCACCTCAACCGATACCCCGGGCCGGGTGCGCTCCAGCACCAGCACGTCGTCACCGGCGGCCAGCAGCAACACGTCGGCCAGTCCCGCCCCCAACACGATGCCGGCTTCGCCGGCCGCGGTTCCGCCGTCCCTGGTGATCTGGCCGGCCAGGCCGATGCCGGCGGTGACGGTTCCGTCGATCAGCCCGGGCAGCAGCCGGTCGCGCTGCTCGGCGGTGCCGGCCGCGGCGATCACCGCCGAGGCGATCACCGTCGGCACGAACGGCCCCGGCGCCACCGCCCGGCCCAGCTCCTCGATCACCACCACGAGTTCGGGCAGCCCGAAGCCGGAGCCGCCGTTCTGCTCGTCGATGTGCAGGCCCAGCCAGCCCATCCCAGCGAGTTCACCCCAGAACGGCGGGCGGGCCTCGTCGGCGGCGTCCAGCAGTTCGCGCGCTGCCCAGCGGGCCTTCTGCGTGGTCAGAAATCCGCGGGCCACCTCGGCGAGCTGGCGATGGTCGTCGGTGAGTGCGATACCCATCAAGGCCTCCTGGATACTCCGGTGCGTTGAGCCTAGCCAAAGCCGCGCGGAGCGCTCACTTGGGCGCGAACCGCTGGCCGGCGTCGAGCCGCAGGCACTGCCCGTTGAGCATCGGATTGTCGACGATGGCAGCGACCAGTTTCGCGTACTCCTCGGGACGGCCCAGGCGGCGCGGGAACGCCGCGTCTTTGGTCAGGGTCTTGGCGAATTCCTCCGGGATGCCCTTGGTCAGCCCGGTCGCGAACAGGCTCGGTGCGATCGCCAGCACCCGGATGCCCAGCGACCCGAGATCGCGCGCCATGGTCAGGCACATGCCGGCGATGCCGGCTTTGGCGGCGGTGTAGGCGATCTGGCCGACCTGGCCCTCGAAGGCCGCGATCGACGAG
>NZ_JBYCKY010000721.1:0-2947 GCF_057473605.1 Mycobacterium sp. TH-M82
CGCACGCTGATCATTCCGGCGCTGTTCGCGCTGATCGGCGACCGGATCTGGTGGCCTACTTTTCCGTTACGCTCACACCTTGATAACGACGCAGCGCCTCCGCGCGCTCCTGACGGTGATCGACAACCGGCGCCGGGTAGCCCGGCGGGCGGTGCGCATTCTTCAGGTGGGCGTCATCGACGCCCGCCAACTCGGGAACCCAGCGCCGGACGTATTCGCCTGCAGGATCGAACTTCTGGCCCTGCGTCGTCGGATTGAACACCCGGAAATAGGGAGCGGCATCGGTGCCGCATCCCGCGCACCACTGCCAGCCGTGCTGGTTGTTGGCCATGTCGCCGTCGACCAACTGCTCCAAAAACCAGCGCGCACCCCACTGCCACGGCAGGTGAAGGTCCTTGACCAGAAACGACGCGACGATCATCCGGAGCCGGTTGTGCATAAACCCCGTCTCACGGAGTTGGCGCATGCCGGCATCGACGATCGGAAAACCGGTTTCACCGGCCTTCCAGACCTCAAACAACCGTTTCGCATGCTTTCCGGTATCGGTCTGGATACCGTCGAAGCCGCGGTTCCAATTCCGCCACGCGCTGTGCGGCCAGTGATACAACACCGCGGCGTAGAAGTCGCGAAAAGCCAGCTGCCGCAGATATGCTGCGGGACCGCTGCGCCGCAGGTCGAGGTCGGTCACCATCGTGCGCGGATGGATGGTGCCGAACTTCAGGTGCGCCGACATCCGGCTGGTGCCGTCGCGGTCTGGCCGATCGCGGCCCTCGTCGTAGCGGTTTAACCCGTCGTCGACGAAGTTTTGCCAGTGCCGGAGCGCCGCCACCTCACCGGTGGGCAGGTCAAGCCCGGCCCCGGGGTCGGGGGGTTCTGCCGGGCAGGCGACGTTTCCGGGCAGGTCTGCGGGATCAAGCCAGCGCGCCGACTCGGGTCCGGATCGCGCGGGTGCCCGCCAGCCGCACTCACGCCAGCTGCGCAGAAACGGGGTGAACACCTTGTAGGGGGTGCCGTCGTTCTTCACGACGCGCCCCGGCGAGACCAGGTACGGCGATCCGGTCGCCACCAGAGGCACCTCCCGCAGTGCCGCCCGGACCCGCTCGTCGCGGCGGCGCCCAAACGGGGTGAAATCCTCCGACACATGCACCGCGGATGCGCCGACTTCGTTGGCGAGCAGCGGAATGCGTTCTTCGGGCCGCCCGCGTGTTACCAGCAGGCGACCGTCGAGGCCGTCACGCAGTTGCCGCAGGCAGTCGCCCAAAAACTGCAGTCGGCGCAGCCCCGAAGACGCCTCCAGCCGCGGATCGAGCACGAAGCAGCCAAGCACGTGCTCGTCCTGGCCGGCGGCCAACAGCGACGGCAGGTCACGCAGCCGCAGGTCGCGGCGGAACCACAGCACTGTCGGCATCTGTTCATCCTGCTCTTCGCGGACGGCTCAGCGCGTGTCTAACTCAGCCTGGAACCGGTGCATCGCCGCGATCAGCGCGGTGAAGACCCGATGCGCCGCAACCAGGTCCGCGTCCGGCAGGGCGGCTAAAGCGGCACGGGTGTGCTGCTGCAGCGGGGTAAAAAACGAGCGAGCGGTGTCCATGCCGAGTTCGCCGTAGCGCAGGATGACCTTGCGCCGGTCGGCCGGATGTGAATCGCGCCGGACGT
This sequence comes from Mycobacterium sp. TH-M82, assembly GCF_057473605.1. Lineage (NCBI taxonomy): Bacteria > Bacillati > Actinomycetota > Actinomycetes > Mycobacteriales > Mycobacteriaceae > Mycobacterium > Mycobacterium sp. TH-M82. Next base: position 1,657 of record NZ_JBYCKY010000721.1, read on the forward strand.
GGCCGGAATCTATCAACCGGTCCACCAGGTAGGTGATACCGGCGCCCGACAGGCCTATCCGCTGGCCGAGTTCACCAGAACTGATCGGCTGCCCCGCGGTTTCGGCCACCAAAATGTGTAGCAGCGCGCGAAAATCGGTCGGCCGCACATCGTGCGACTCCGCGAACAGCCGGCCGATCTGCTCAGATTCGGCCGTCAGCTCCCGCAGATCGGCCGATATCAGCGACTCCCACGCGGCTCGGTCGCCGACATGTTCCTCAGCGTCCATGACGGGGTGCAGCATATCCGGCTGGCATCGACCGTAGGGATCGTCCTGCACCCACACCACCCGCATGCTGCCGTCGGCGCGATCAGCTTCATCAACCCATGAGACCGGACCGTTCGGCACGACGCTTGCTAATCTTTCGCGATGCGTCGCGCCACCGCCTGCGCTGTCGCGGTACTTTGCTGGCTGGCGCCGGTCATCGACGTGCTCGCCGCGCCGGCTTCGTTTGCGGCTCCGCTTGCCGGGGCAACGGTCTTTTTGGACCCCGGCCACAACGGCGCCACTGATTCGTCGACGGCCAGGCAGGTGCCCAACGGCCGGGGTGGCACCAAACCCTGCCAGACGAGCGGCGCCGCCGGCGCCGCCGGCTACCCCGAACACAGCCTCAATTGGGACGTCGTCAACCGGATCCGCGCCTTTCTCGATGACCTGGGGGTGCACACCGCGGTGTCCCGAGACGACGACACCGGATCGGGTCCATGCATCGACCAGCGCGCCGCCGCGGCCAACGCGGCGCACCCGGATGCGATCGTCAGCATCCACGCCGACGGCGGCCCGGCCACGGGCCGGGGATTCCACGTCAACTACTCACACCCGCCGCTCAACGCCGCCCAGGCCGGCCCGGCGGTGCAGTTGGCCACCGCGATCCGCGATGCGATGGCCGCCGCGGGCATTCCCGAGTCCAGCTATCTCGGATCCGACGGGCTGTACGGCCGAGCGGACCTGGCCGGGTTGAATCTGGCCGAATACCCGGCGGTGCTCGTCGAACTCGGCAACATGAACAACAGCGACGACGCCGCGCAGCTGGAGAGCGCCGACGGCCGCGCCCGCTACGCGGCCGCGGTCACCCACGGGATCGTCAACTTCCTCGGTATGTAGCACATCCAGTGGTGACGCGACTGATCACCCTGGCGGTGGCGGAGGGATTTGAACCCTCGGAGGCTGTGAACCTCACACGCTTTCGAGGCGTGCTCCTTAGGCCGCTCGGACACGCCACCGCCGGACAGCCTACCCAACCGGCGGCTG
>NZ_JBYCKY010000722.1:0-7276 GCF_057473605.1 Mycobacterium sp. TH-M82
TGCGCTGAAAGAGCGCGGCGTCACCGACGAGCAGCTGCGCACCATGCTGGTCGACAATCCGCGAAAGATCTTCGAAAACCAGGGCGGCTACTGACGCTCACACCGGCAGCGGCTGCGGCCGGTCGGGCGCAGGCAAGCTCCGAGGGTGCTGGTGTTGCTGGGACTCCCAGCCGCGCAACGCCTCCCGGCACGGCTGTTCGACCAGCGCATAGCTCACCGCTGATATCGCGACGGTGAAGACCAATGTCAACGCCAGCACGACACCCATGTCAGCCATGTCACCGCTGAACGCGAACCGTCCGATCACCGGGAATACCATGTCCAGCGCCGCCAGATGCCAGATGAACAACCCGTATGACCAGCGGCCCAACGTCACCATCGGGGCGCTGGCCAACAACCGGTGCGAGGTATCGGGGCGATCCAGCACCAGCGGTGCCAGCAGCGCCCATGCGAGCAAGCCGCCCATCGCGGTCCGCACGATGAACTGGCTGACGGTTGCCGCGGTCAACCCTTCCGGACCGGCCAGCGGCGACGCGGCCACCAGGTAGGCGCCCAAAGCCAACACCGCCATCAGCACCCGCCGGCGTGCCAGTCGGTGCGCCCAGCCGGGCGGGCTGACGGTCCACTCAGCCAGCAGCATCCCCGCGCCGAACCAACACCCGTAGGCCGGCGCCCAGTTCAGCGGGTTCACCCCGTAGGGGGTGTGCATCGGGATCAAGCCCCAACCCAGACTCAACAACGCCACCGCCGCGATCACCGGCACCCGCGCACGCATCGGCAACCGTCGTGCCGAGAGCGCCAGCAGCGGCAGTGCGATGTAGAAGCTCACCTCCACCGCCAGGCTCCACATCTGCGTCAGTCCCGGTGTCAGCGTCAGGGGTACGTATATCTGGGTCAACGTCAGGTTAGCCAGCCACACGGCCAAACTGGCCTGGTCGGCGTCGGGTAGCAACGCCAGGATCACCACCACCGCCACCAGGTAGGCCGGCATGATCCGGACCACCCGCGACCGGAGATAGTGCCTGGTCGGTGGTGGTTTCCTCAGCCCCCGGGCCGCTGCAGCGTGACCGCGCCACAGCAAGAACCCGCTCAAAGCGAAGAAGACGGCGACGGCCATGTCGAAGCGGCCGAAAAGCCGGCCGGTGACGCCGCTGGAGTGGCCGGTCTGGAATGCGACGTGGGTGATGATGACACCGACGGCGGCGCAGGCGCGCATACCCTCTACGGCCGGCAGAAAGCTGCGGGTACCGCGGGTAGTGCCCACCTGCTGGCCGGCACCGGTGCGGGACATGCAGACAGTCTGCCGGTTTTACGAAGCCCTATGCCCCGCAACACCCGATTCGTGTTGGAGGTGCTCGTCGGCATACCGTTCGGCATACCCTAGTGCCTTTAATTTCTGCTGTTAGGGTCGAACAGGTTTCGGTGGGGCCAGCGAGGAGGACACGGCAACGTGAACCGAGCAGTCATGCTGCGTACAGCGGCATGCGCGATCATGGGTCTCGGGGCCGCCCTGCTGATCGCCGCGCTGCTGCTGTTCACCTACACCGCCGGCAAGATCGCCAAGATTCCACTGGATATCGATACCACCCTCGTCAGTGACGGCAGCGGTACCGCTCTCGACCCGGACTCGTTGACGAGTCAGCACGCCGTCATCGACATGGACGTGCCGCTGGTGTCGCAGCAGCAGATCACTGTGGAGTCGCCCGCCAACGCCGACGTCGTGACGCTGGAGGCCGGCACCTCGGTCCGGCGCGCCGACATGCAGAAAGACACCGGCCTGCTGTTGGCTATCGTGGACACCGTCACACTCAATCGGCGCACCGCGATGGCCGTCTCGGATGACACCCGGCCCGGCGGCGCCGTCCAGAAACCGCGTAAGTTCGACGACGACAGCCCACCAACCAACATCGCCTTGCCGCACGAGGGGTTGTCATACCGGTTCCCCTTCTACACCAAGAAGATGTCCTACCCGTACTTCGACCCCATCGCGCAGCAGGCGTTCGACGCCAATTATCAGGGCGAGGACGACATCAACGGGTTGAGGACCTATCGGTTCACCCAGAACGTCGGCTACGACGCCGACGGCAACCTGGCCGAACCGGTGAAGTACCCCTCGCTGTACGGCCACGACGAGGACAGCGAGATCACCGCACCCGCGGCGGTGTGGGCACTGGAGGGCGACCCGGATACGCAGATCACGATGACCCGCTACTACGCCGCACAGCGGACCTTCTGGGTGGATCCGGTCTCCGGAACCATCGTCAAGACCAAGCTGCACGCCAACCACTACTTCGCCCGTGACCCGCTGAAACCGGAAGCCACCTTGGCCGACTACACGGTCACCAGCAACGAGGACACCGTCGAAGCCCAGGTCGACTCGGCCCGCAACGAACGTGACCGGGTGGCGCTGTGGTCCCGTATCCTGCCGATCACCTTCACCGCAGCCGGCCTGATCAGCTTGATCGGTGGTGCGCTACTCGGCTGGTTCGGCCTGTCAACCGAGTCCGTGTTGATCGACCCCGGCTTAGACACCGCCGATCATGGCTTTTTCGATGGCTTCTTCGTCGGTTTCGGCCGGAAGACGGCCGCAGCAGAACCGGAGTCCGGGGCTGAGGCCCAGACCGAAAAGTTACCCACCCGCCCGGGCCCTGGCCGCGATGTGGCCCCACCCCGCGCCGGCCCGGCCGGTCACGGCACACCGGATCCGCCCGATCAGCCGTAGCGAGGAGGCTGCTTCGGTGCGTCGTCCGGTGTTCCGCTGGACCGCGCCGGGATACGCGCTGGCGCTGACCTTGCTGGTGCTGGCACCGCTGGTCCGGCCCGGCTACCTGCTGCTGCGCGACGCGGTGTCCACACCACGGTCGTATCTGTCCGACGGCGCACTCGGGTTGGCCGGGTCGGCGCCCAGGGCAGTGCCGCAGGACTTTGCGGTGGCATTGGCCTCGCACCTGATCGACGGCGCTATCGTCGTGAAGGCGTTGCTGGCCGCGGGGCTGTGGCTGGCCGGTTGCGGTGCGGCCCGACTGGCCGCGACGGTATTGCCGCAGGCCGGGGTGGGAGGCCAGTTGGTCGCCGTCACGCTGGCGATGTGGAACCCCTACGTCGCGGAACGGTTGCTGCAGGGCCATTGGAGCCTGCTGGTCGGTTACGGCTGCCTGCCGTGGGTGGCAACGGCGATGCTGGCGTTGCGGTCCATTGGCCGGCGGGCGCTGTTCGCGTTGGTGTTTCCGATGGCGTTGGCCGGGCTGACGCCGACCGGACTGATCCTGGCGACGACGGTGGCACTGGCCTGCGTGGCGGCCCCCGGGACCGGCTGGCCACGCCTGCGCTGTGCCGCCACCGTCCTCGTGGTCGCAATGGTCGCGGCGCTGCCCTGGTTGGCGGCACTGATGCTAGGGCCGCTGAGCTCGTCGTCCACCCGATCCGGAATTCCCGGGGTCACCGTGTTCGCGGCCCGGGCCGAGCCTGGCCTGGGCACCCTGGGCAGCCTCGCCGGCCTCGGCGGGATCTGGAACGCCGGGGCTGTACCACTCTCGCGGACAACACTTCTCGCCCTGCTGGCGACATTGGTGCTGGTGGGTGTGGTGGTGGCCGGGCTACCGGTGGTGCTCCGGGTGTCGGCAGCGGTGCCGCTGCTCGCGCTGGCGGCGGTGGCGGTGCTGGTTTTCGCGGCACTGGCCACCGGCCCGGGGCTGGCGGTGCTGCGCATGCTGCTCGAAGCCGCACCGGGTTTGGGTGTGTTGCGCGACGGGCAGAAGTGGGTGGCCCTGGCGGTGCCCGGCTACACACTGGCCGGTGCGGGTGCCGTCGTGGTCCTGCGGCGCTGGCTGCGGCCCGCGACAGCAGCGTTGGCCTGCTGCGTCGCGCTGATCGCGGCGCTGCCCGATCTTTCCGCCGGCGTGTGCGGACGGATCAAGCCGGTGCACTATCCGCCCGGGTGGCCGTCGGTGGCAGCAGCGATCAACGCCGACCCGCGCACCATCGCGGTGCTGCCCGCCGACGGCATGCGTCGGTTCTCCTGGTCTGGACCGGCACCGGTGCTTGATCCGCTGCCGCGGTGGGTCCGCGCCGAGGTGCTCAGCACCGGCGACCTGACGATCTCCGGGCACACCGTGCCCGGCGAGGAAGCGCAGGCCCGCGCGGTGCAGGCACTGTTGCTGGCCGGCTCCGATCCCGCCGCGCTGGCCCGCACCGGGGTGGGCTGGGTGGTTGTCGAGTCAGGCACCGATGGCGAGATAGGCGCGGCAGCCGCTACTTTGCAGCGGCTGCCGGTGGCTTACCACGACGCAGATCTGACCCTGTACCGAGCCGATGGCAATACGCCGCGCGCATCGCCGGTCCGGCGGCGGGTCTCGGTGCTGGCCCACCTTGCCTGGCTGATGCTGCTGACTCTGGGGATGGCGGGGACGGCGCTCGGGTCGTGTCGACGACGCAAGCACCCGTCGGGATCGGCTTAAGTTTCCAGGAAACGGGCCCGCACTTCGGAAGCGGGCAGCGGGCAGGTGTCGTAGGTGCCGAAGACCCGGTAGCGGACAGCCGCGAACCGGTCGTAGAGCCAGTCGCGCAGCTGCGCGGGAATCACGCGGGCTAGCAGCAACACCCGCCAGGGCCCGCCGAGATAGCGGGCGACGCGCAACCCCGCGGCCGACCGGTGGTTACACCACGCCGCTGACGTGTTTTCCGGCCCGCACCGACTCCAGCACGCTACGCATCGCGGCGGCGCTCTGCCGCCAGGAGAATTCGCTGCTGCGGGCTTGGGCCTTGCTGCCGAGCTGACTGCGCAGGACCTCATCGCCGAGGATCTGCCCGAGGCGGCTGACCAGCTCGCGGTGGTCATCGACGAGAATCCCGGTCACCCCGTCGACAATCGAGTCGGCCAGCCCGCCTGATGACCGGTAGCCGATGGTCGGCACCCCATGTTGGCCGGCCTCGATGACCGCCAGCCCCCAGCCCTCCTTGCGCGACGGCAGCAGGTGCACCCAGGCTCGTTGCACCACATGGTGTTTGGTCACATCATCGACGTGGCCGTGGAAGGTCACCGCGTCGGTGACACCCAGCCGCGCGGCATGGTCGATTAGTCGTTGCCGCCACCAACCGCCGCCGACGACGTCGAGGTGCAGCCCCGGAACCCGGACCCGCAGGGCGGCCAGCGCTGCCAGTGCATCTTCGATCTGCTTGTGCGGCACCAGCCGTGACAGCACCACGACCCGCGGCGACGGCGCCCGCGGACCGGACAGTGTCTGCGCGGGTGCCTGGTCGAGACCGTTGCGCACCACCGCGATCCGTTCGCTGTCCACACCCAGGTCGATCAGGTCGCGCGCCGACGGCAGTGACACCGTCACGTACTGGTTACGCCGATTCAGCCACGGCGACAACCGCGACTCCATGAACCACCCGATCCGGCTCAGCACCGGCCCGGCGACCGGCCACTGCTCCCGGTGGCAGTGGTGCACCAGCACCGCGACCCGACGCCCGTAGAGCAGCCGGGCTAGAAACGGCAACCCGTTCTGGGTGTCGATGACCACGTCAGGCCGTGCCCGGCGCAGCGGGCCGATCCCGATCCGCGCGGCGGCCATCGCCGCCAGCGCCCACAGGTACACCGTGTAGCGGCCCCCGGCCCGGCTGATCCGCACCCCGTCGACGACCTCGCTGCAGGGTGCACCGGGATAGCGGGCGGTGCGCAGCGTAACCGCGACGCCGGCCGCGACCAGTTCGGCCCCGATGCGCTGCAGATAGGTTTCGCTGCCGCCGCCCTGCGGATGCCCGGTATCACGCCAGCACAGCAGCAGGACCGCGCGCACCCCAGACATCGGGCTACAGCCTAACGGCAGCCTCATGGCCCCGCTTGCGCTCGTCGAGGCCGCGGTGGCGGGTCAGAGCCTTCGCACACGGCTGCGTAGGGTGGCTGCGTGAGCGTGGCCGACGTTTTCGCCCGGCGGGCGACGCTGCCCCGCTCGCTGCGGCTGCTGGGGCGGTTCCGCCACGAGCAGCGTGAACCTGCGCGCTTCTACACCGCCCTAGCCGAAGATACCGTTGCGATGGTCACCGACCTGTGGCGAGCGACGCACGGCAACGTGCCAGCCGGGCGCACCCTGCTCGACGTCGGCGGCGGGCCAGGATACTTCGCGGCGGCGTTCGCCGACGCCGGCATCCGCTACATCGGTGTCGAGCCCGACCCGGCCGAGATGCATGCCGCCGATCCCGCGCACACGGGCGGCTCGGCCACATTCGTGCGGGCTTCGGGGATGGCGCTGCCGTTCGCCGACGACAGCGTCGATATCTGCCTGTCGTCCAACGTCGCCGAACACGTGCCGCGGCCCTGGCGGCTCGGCGACGAGATGCTGCGGGTGACCAGGCCGGGTGGTCTGGTGGTGCTGTCCTACACCGTGTGGCTGGGTCCGTTCGGCGGCCACGAGCTGGGCCTGACCCACTACCTGGGCGGAGCCCGCGCCGCGGCACGCTACAGCCGAAAGCACGGTCATCCGGCCAAAAACAACTACGGGTCGTCGCTGTTCGCGGTCTCGGTGGCCGACGGCCTGGACTGGGCGAGAAGGACTGGCCACGTGGTTGCCGCTTTCCCCCGGTATCACCCGCGATGGGCGTGGTGGCTGACCTCGGTGCCGGTGCTGCGCGAGTTCTTGGTGAGCAACCTGGTGCTGGTCCTGCAACCGGCCCGACCGAATACACCTTCTACGTGGCGCGCCCGGGTCTACGTTCCGTCGACTGCGCCCGGCGATGCGGTGGCGAGGCCAACCGCACGGCAGCCGTGCAGCAAGCGATGGTCGTAGGTGACGAACACGGTCAACTCCGGTTTGATACGGACTGCGCAGGCAAGGTGAATCGCGTCGAGAGAGCGCAGAGCAGCCGGGCCGACCGTTTCGGCCAGCGCGATCACCGGTTCGGTGAGCGGGAGGATATCGAGCCCGTCGAGCAGGTAACGGGCGCGCTCGACTTGGCCGAGTTGACCGTATCTGACGACGGCTCTGATCAACTCGACCCGGCCGATCACGCTGACCGCCGCGGATTCGCCCCGGTCGCCTTGCTCGACGAGCCACTCACGAAGCGCGGGCGTCTCCGGCTCGGCGACGAGCAGCTTCGTCAGGGCCGAGGTGTCCAGATAGATCACTGCTCGTCGCGCATCTCACGCAGAACCTCGGACAGACTGCGCTTATGGTCCCCCGCTGGCGCGGCGATGACGTCGAGCAGGTTCTGTGGACGGCGAGCAGGGATCAGGGCGCCCGATTCGATCAGCGCATCACGGGAACGCACCACACCC
>NZ_JBYCKY010000723.1:0-2962 GCF_057473605.1 Mycobacterium sp. TH-M82
TCCTGACCTGCCGGCTCACCGACCGCCCGCTGCGCCCGTCGTTCGTCGCCGGCCTGCGCAACGAGATCCAGGTCGTGGTGACCGTCATGAGCTTGGATCCCAAGGACCTCTACGACGTGCTGGCGATCAACGCCGCATCGGCGTCCACCCAACTGGCCGGGCTGCCGTTCTCCGGCCCGGTCGGTGCGGCGCGGGTGGCACTGATCGACGGCACCTGGGTGGCGTTCCCCACCGTCGAGCAGCTGGAACGAGCGGTGTTCGACATGGTGCTGGCCGGCCGTACCCTCGATGACGGTGACTCGAAATCTGACGTGGCGATCATGATGGTGGAAGCCGAGGCCACCGGCAACGCCATCGAACTCATCGCGGACGGTGCACAGGCACCGACGGAAACCGTTGTGGCCGAAGGTCTGGAGGCCGCCAAGCCGTCCATCGCAGCGCTCTGCGCCGCCCAGCGTGAACTGGCCGACGCGGCTGCTAAACCGACCAGCGAATACCCACTGTTCCCGGACTACGGTGACGACGTATACGACGCGGTATCCTCCACGGCTGCCGATGATCTGGCCGCCGCGCTGACCATCGCCGGCAAGGTCGAACGCAACCAGCGCATCGACGAGATCAAGGCCGGGTTACTCGAACGGCTGACTGGAACCACTCAAACCTCGGAAGCCTCGGGAACCTCGGAAACCTTTGCCGGGCGCGAGAAGGAGATCGGTGCCGCGTTTCGCGCGCTGACCAAAAAGCTCGTGCGCCAGCGGATCCTGGCGGACCACTTCCGCATCGACGGGCGCGGCATCACCGACATTCGTGCCCTGTCGGCGGAGGTGTCGGTGGTGCCCCGAGCGCACGGCAGCGCCCTGTTCGAACGCGGCGAAACCCAGATCCTCGGGGTGACCACGCTGGACATGATCAAGATGTCCCAGCAGATCGACTCACTGGGACCGGAGAAAACCAAGCGCTACATGCACCACTACAACTTCCCGCCGTACTCCACCGGCGAGACCGGCCGGGTCGGCTCGCCGAAGCGCCGCGAAATCGGACACGGCGCACTCGCCGAGCGGGCGCTGGTGCCGGTGCTGCCCAGCGTCGAGGACTTCCCGTACGCCATCCGTCAGGTGTCGGAAGCGTTGAGCTCCAACGGATCGACCTCGATGGGATCGGTGTGCGCCTCCACGCTGGCATTGCTGAACGCCGGGGTGCCGCTGAAGGCGCCGGTCGCCGGTATCGCGATGGGCCTGGTCTCCGACGACGTGACCGCCGAGGGTGGCGGCACAGAGCGCCGGTTCGTCGCCCTGACCGACATCCTCGGTGCCGAGGACGCGTTCGGCGACATGGACTTCAAGGTCGCCGGCACCCGAGACTTCGTCACCGCGCTGCAGCTGGACACCAAGCTGGACGGCATTCCGTCGCAAGTGCTGGCTGGGGCGCTGGCGCAGGCCAAAGACGCCCGGCTGACCATCTTGGAGGTGATGGCCGAGGCCATCGACGGGCCCGACGAGATGAGCCCGTACGCGCCGCGGGTCACCACAATCAAGGTGCCAGTGGACAAGATCGGCGAGGTGATCGGGCCGAAGGGCAAGATCATCAACGCGATCACCGAGGAGACCGGCGCGCAGATCTCCATCGAGGACGACGGCACTGTCTTCGTCGGCGCCACCGACGGGCCATCCGCGCAGGCCGCGATCGACAAGATCAACGCGATCGCCAATCCGCAGCTGCCCAAGGTAGGCGAGCGGTTCCTCGGCACCGTGGTCAAGACCACCGACTTCGGTGCGTTCGTGTCGCTGTTGCCCGGCCGCGACGGACTGGTGCACATCTCCAAACTCGGCAGGGGCAAGCGAATCGCTCACGTCGAAGACGTGGTCAACGTCGGCGACAAGCTGCGGGTGGAGATCGCCGACATCGACAAACGGGGCAAGATCTCGCTGCTGCCGGTCGCCGATGACTCGGCCGTTTCAGCAGGTTCAGCCGAAGCAGCCCCGGCCGCGGGGTCTGCTGATGCCGCGACCGCCGGGAGCTGACGCGGGCGCCCTGCGCCACGTCAGGCACACCGCACAGCCGTCCGCGGTGGTGCGCCGTACCACCTTGCCCGGCGGACTGCGGGTGGTCACCGAATACATGCCGTCCGTGCGTTCGGCGTCGGTGGGCGTCTGGGTCGGTATCGGGTCACGCGACGAGTCCGCCACCGTCGCCGGCGCCGCGCACTTCCTGGAGCATCTACTGTTCAAGGCCACCCCGACCCGCACCGCGGCGGGGATGGCGCAGGCGATGGACGCCGTCGGCGGCGAACTCAACGCCTTCACCGGCAAGGAGCACACCTGCTACTACGCCCACGTGCTCGACGCCGATCTGGATTTGGCCGTCGACCTGATCAGCGACGTGGTGCTCAACGGCTGCTGCGCCGCCGACGACGTCGAACTCGAACGCGACGTCGTCCTGGAGGAGATCGCGATGCGCGACGATGATCCCGAGGATGCGCTCGGTGACGTGTTTCTGTCGGCCCTGTTCGGCGACCATCCGCTCGGACGACCGGTGATCGGCAACGTCGCATCGGTGTCGGCGATGACCCGTGCCCAACTGCACTCGTTTCACCTGCGTCGCTACACCCCGGAGCGGATGGTGGTGGCGGTGGCCGGCAACGTCGAGCACGACGCGGTGGTGTCGATGGTGCGTGAGCGGTTCGGGCCGCGACTGGTCCGCGGGCGCCGGCCGGTCGCACCGCGCAAGGGCACCGCGCGGGTGCCGGGCGGCCCCGCGTTGACGGTGGTCGACCGGGACATCGAGCAGACCCACATGTCGCTCGGCGTGCGCGCCCAAGGCCGCTACCGGCCGCACCGCCACGCGCTGTCGGTGCTCAACACGGTACTCGGCGGCGGGATGAGTTCGCGCCTGTTCCAACAGGTCCGGGAAGCCCGCGGCCTGGCGTACTCGGTGTACTCGTCGGTGGACATCTTCGCCGAGG
>NZ_JBYCKY010000724.1:0-60555 GCF_057473605.1 Mycobacterium sp. TH-M82
GGCGAGTAAACATGTCAAAACCCGAAAATACTGAATGCACAAGCCAATCCGCGGCCAACCCGCACCCCGGCCTACCGGTATGCAAAATCGAGGTTAGCTGACAGCGGATCCAGCGCCGGCTACGACCGAGGCTCTTTTCCCCGCCCGCTAAACCGAACTGCCCTCAATCACGTTGAAGCGCAACGAAGCTGCTACAAGCCGGACGTTGGGATGGTGGTGACCCCACCATCACGCGGTGGTTGGTCAGCGACCCTTACGCTCGCGAGGCCCACGATTTATAGCCACGTATAGGCGCGTATAGCAATCGGCTATACCGCGCTGGGGGCCGGCCATCCGGGAGATGCCGGTTGGGTAGGAAAGTCGCCGCGAGGATATCGGCCGCCGCGTTTGAGATCGGGGTGTTGAGGCGCCTTGGCGATACAGGTGTTTTCGTCTTCGATGACATTTGGCCATTCGTCGCCGATCCCGGTCTGCGCGAAGTAGCCGCCTTGATGGCTGGTGATCCGCCAGCCGTTGAAGACGTCGGCCGACGGTGCGCGAGCCGGTCCCTGCTGGGGGAATTGGGGTGCCGGCTTTGCGGGAGCCGTCATGGTGATCCGCATGGATGTAATGCCTGAATGCGGTGGCGGCAGAGCGATGTTGGGTTCGTACCCGTCTCGGGCTAGTTGAGCTGTGCCAAACGTGTATTCGCAAGCCAGCACCGTCACGTCGCGGCCGGACGTCGTTACAGAGGAGATGTGCACCTGGTCAGTGCCCACCCACGGGTGTTCGCGTTCGTAGTGCTTCGGCCAGAGGTATTGCGTGCCGGTGGGATGGTCGATGGATTGGTTGGGATCGACGGACTGCTGGAAGCCGGGATACAGGTAGCGATTGTCTCCTGTGATGGAGGCGAGTAGGTAGGACTCGGCGTAGGCGCGTACCGCTACCACGGGCCCGGTCGTGACGTCGATGCCGGGTTCAGCGGTCCAGACCACCGTGAAGTCGTTCAGGGTTGTCGGCCAGCCGGAGGCGCGGGCCGTCGGCGTTGGACTTCCCTGAGCGTGACGCGTTGAATCGCAGCTCGCGGTGGCACAAAGGGTCGCGATGATGGTCGAGACCGCGGCGAACCTGGGCAACGCGCGATGGGTGGCGGTCATCCTTGGTCCTTGTCTGGCCCGCGCAACCGAGCCGTACATCAAAATTGGCTCGACGAGCGGGAGATGCGCCAGAATCCCGGATCGAGTTCTTCAGCCAGGTCTGCCAGCTCGTCGACGAACTGCGCGGCAGACGGACCCTCGATCACCAGCGTCACGTAGTCACTGCCTCCTCGAGAGGAGGTCATGTGTGCGCCTTCACGCCCGGCCCAGGCCGTAGCGGTGAGCTGCTCGACCCGCGCCACGTCATCACTGGTCTCCAAATCTCCTGTGGCAACAGACAAATAGTGCTTCCCGTGCGCCGCATCCTCTGCTTCGGCGACCAGCTCAGCCTGCCGAAGCTGTTCGAGATATGCCTCAACCGCGTTGCGCGGCCGCCCAGCGTTCCCATCCTGCCGCATCCCTGGATTATGCGGTCCACCGCTGACAAGGTGATGCAGCCTGCATCACGTGACGATTGAGGGAACAAATCCACCTATCTGGCTCGTACCTTCAGCGGGCCTCTTGCGATAGCTTCCGCTGGGCCGGGGCGAGGATATGCGTCTCTTTCTTCTCGGGCAGGTCGCCGGCGCAGGTGCTGATCCCTTCAATGGTGGGGGAGGGCTGCTCGTTGATCTGCCGCCTCACGGGGATCGCCAGCCGACCGGGCCACCGGTATATCCGCTGCTGTCGCTTCGCGGACTTACAGTCCCACCAACGAAAGGCGGAAGACACATGACTCACCTCGCGAGCGCACACCACACCGGTCACGGATTTTTCAACACGCTGGTACACGGATTCGCTTGGCGCACTGGCAGTGACGCGGCCGGCGCTCTCTTCCGCCTAGCGCCAGGACTCGTCATCCTCACGGTGGTCGCGGTGGTGATTTTCATCGGCGCGCGTTGGCTGCGTCGCCGCAACCTTTGACCGACTGAAGGTCGGTGCGAGCGCCTTGTCCTGGCCGCTGCCAGTTGTCGACGGTGTCTGGGAGCCAGCCTGGGTGGCGGATGTCGGCGCCGTCGGTCAGTTCTCCATCGGGCTGCGGGAGTCGGCCTTCGACGTGGTAGCGGCGCACGGTCCCGTGTGCGAGGCCGCGGCGGTTGGCGAAGCCACGCAGGGACAGCAGCTCGATCACACGCACGACTTTACAACACAATTGACCTTACAGCGTGTTCGCTGTAAGGTTCGTGGTATGCCCACCCCCACGGTGCCTTTCAAGGCCGGCGACTATCTCAGCGCCGGCGAAGCATGCCAGGACGCCGTCAGCCGGCTCGATGCCTTCGACGACGTCGCAAAGATCGTGGCCAGAAACGCCGTCGTCGAACTCATCAACCTCCAAAACGGCACCATCAACTGCCACCAGGTCGCGGTCATCGCCAGCATTACGCCAGTTGGCCAGCCTTCATGGCGAAGGCGACATCAAATCAGAAGCCGGCGCGCTTCGCGCGTTGCTCCACGCCGGCGCGGAAGCGGTGGGGGAGCGCGTGCTCGACGTCGGGTACGCCGAACTGGCGGCCGAGTTCAACAGTGAACCCGCCAGCGTTGAGCGGCGAACTGCGCGCAACCTGCACGTCCGTAGGAGCAGGGCCGAGCGGTGAATCGCGGGGTGCGGAGCAACGTATACCGCGTCGATTTTGGACACGGACCCGAATCCTGGGTGGTCCTGAGCAACAACTCTCGCAACAGGAACCTCGACACTGTGTTGGCGGCGCGGGTCACCACGACGACCATGAGTGAACGCCGCCTACCCACCGTTGTCTCGTTGACCGACGCTGACCCGCTCGACGGCTTTGTGCTTGTCGACGACATCGTGCAGCTCTATCACGACGAACTCATCGAATCGCTCGGCAGCCTTTCGCTACCGACAATGCGGGAGATCAGCGCAGGGCTGCGGATATCTCTGCCCTAGGGGATGGAATCGGAGGGGATCTGAATGCTCACCATGTCACTGGACCGGGATACCGCGATCGCGTTGATTGTCCGAGCGCGCCAGCTCCCGGCCGCGGACTTGGATGCCCTCGACGACCGCGAGTTGCAGGACCGACTCCGAAGTGTCGATATCCGCCGCATGCTTGCGATCACTGACGGCTCGACAGAGGAGCCCGCTGCACATACAGTGCGGCACAACGGAATCGGGCTCGACATGCAACTCACCCCGCCTGAGGCGCGAGTTGTCGCCGACGAGTTGGTGCTGGTTGGGGATAACCTGATCCGCAAAGCGCTCGCCCAGCTCGACCGCGGCGCGGTGCTCGATGAGCTGATGCGGGCGGCGAACGGCCTGCTGCAGCGCGGGAACGAACTCCTTCTTGCCGCGGAACGGGCTGAGAACGGGCAGGCGGCGCTCTAAGCGTCTATCGGTTTCGACGCCCAGTATTCGCGCAAGCTGGCGATCCGATCGCCGTCGAGCTCGAGGATGGCCACCTCTCGCATCAGTTTGCGGTGGCCTTTGACGAGGTCGTCGAATCGGGCTTCCCATTCCGCGATGACGGTGGATCCGTCGACGTACAAGGTGATGAGCCGCGCGTCGATGTTGGCCTGCTCGCGCGCAACTTTGGTTTCCCAGTACCGTCGAATCTCGGCGGTGGTGCGCATCGGCTCGTCGAGGACGCGTTCGTGATACGTCGCCCCGGGCGTGAAGATCGTGACGATCAGGTCGGGGTCTTGCGTTGTCCATGCGCGCAGATAGGTGTCGATGAGTTGGCGCACGTGCTGGTGGCGTGTGGGTGCGTTCACGGGTGCTCCGTTACCTGGGCGAGCGGGATTGGCCCGTCGAAACGTGTTCGGTCGCTGAGGATTTGGAAGATCGTTTTGGGTTCTGCCAGCTTCACGGTCGTTAGATCCACGCCCGCGCGGGATCCAGGATCTACTCGAGCCCATCGCCATCGCTCCGAAGTGACCTCGGTGTCGGTTAGGACTGCGGTGTAGTAGCCGTCCATTGACGTTTCGCCGGGCAAGACGGCCAGATGGATGGAGCCATAGAAGTAGCGGTCGTTGACATTGCGCCACTTTCCGATGATGTGGCGGCCGAAGACTTCGGCTTCGATGTCGTTGGCATAGCCGCGTTCGTGGTCTTCGAGTCGTGGGCTCGGTGGGTAGTTGGTCGCTGTTATGCCGCCTTTGGTGACGTCGACCTGTGATAGATCGGCGTGATGCAGCCCGTCGACCATGTAGCTCGTCACCCATAGGCCGGCGAGGTCGGTCGGTTCAATGCCGGGCCGGACACCGGTCAGCAAATCGCCCCGGTGCGGGGTGTCGGGGTGTCCAAACAGTTCTTTGGCGGACCAGCCGGGGAACATCCGCTCTAACACGGCGCAATGGTAGCCGCGTGGGAGATTCTGGATTTCGCCTCCGAGCCAGCGGTAGTACTGCGCCTTCGTGGGGGGTGCTGCTTGGCGTGAGACGCCCAATTCCTTTGCGGTCCGGTTGTATTCGGCGACGAACTCTGAATAGGCGTGCAGGTGGCGTTCCTCGAGGAGGGATTTCAGAGCTATCACACGCACGTTGATCAGCCTACCTATCAACGAGACTGAACGAGACGCAGAGAGACTTACCGCGCACTCCACGCGCCCCTTCGAAGGGCTAGACGCCTACGGCTTTAGGTCGTCTTTCCCTAGGCTATATGTCCATATTATATTGACTGTCGGTTTTATCCGGACATATGATCGGTTTATGCGTACTGCGGCGCCGGCGTTGCTTCCGGTCTTTCGGTCCCAGCACCAGGGCGAACTCCTGGCGCAGCTGCTGCTCAATCCCGACCGGGAGTACACGGTCACCGACCTCGCGCGCACACTTGGCGTTTCGAAGCAAACCGCCCAACAAGAGGTCGAACGCCTCGTCACCGCCCACGTGTTGCGCGATCGCCGCCAGGGCCGCAACCGACTGATCAGCGCCAACACCAGTCATCCTGCCTACACGCCACTGACCCAGCTCGCGCTGCTGACTTTCGGTCCGCACACGGTCATTGCCGAGGAATTCGGCGCCATCCCCGCTGTGGAGCAAGTCCTGATCTTCGGGTCCTGGGCCGCGCGCTACACCGGGCAGCCCGGGCCGCCGGCCAATGACATCGATGTCCTCGTCATCGGCCAACCCACGCGTACCGATCTGTTTGATGGGGCCGACCGCGCCCAGAAGCGCATCGGCATTCCGGTCAATCCCGAGCAGGCCACACCGGCGCAATGGGCCGACCCCAGCCAGTGGGCTCTACTTGCCGAGATTCAGCGGCGACCCTATGTCCAAGTCTTTCCCACACAGGACGCAGCATGAGCGGTTGGAAGACGGGCCGAGCGGAGATCTCTGCGCTGGTTGAGCGCGGGCACCTTGAGCGGGTCAGCGGGGACGCCGCCAACGGCGCTTACCTGCTTCAACAGGCTCGACAGCGGTTGGCCGGTGCACGCGCCGCCCTCGCTGCAGATCACATCGGGGCTTTTGAGCTGGCCTACGACGCTACCCGCCAGGCGCTCACCGCGCTCCTGGTGCAGCAGGGCCTGCGTCCGACGACTGCAGGGGGCCACATCGCTGTCGCCGATGCGGCCGAAGCACAGTTCGGCGCATCGTTTCGGGCGTTCAACCGAATGCGCAGAATCCGTAACCAGCTCGAATACCCACGCAGCACAACCGATCTCGATCTTCCTGCCGCAGACACCGACCATGCGCTCGCTGACGCCGAACAGATCATCGACGCCGCCGACAAACTTCTCCCCGAACTGGGGATGTGGCCATGACCTCGACAAGGCGCAGGTCAGCGTTCAAAGCGGTTTCCATTGTCGGCAGATGCTGGGACAATGCACCCATGGGGACCAAATCGAAGCTGCAGATCGACACCCAAGAGTTGGCGTCTGCGGGCGGTAAAGCAACGCAGACGCTGACCGGTAGCGCCGCGCCGACGTTCGCCCCGCCACCGCCTGCCGCCGCATCCAAACTCGACGCAGCATTGGTTGGCGTGATCGCGAAAACCGAAGCTGTACGCACGAACGTGGACACCCAAGACTCGCTGTGGGCCACCAAGCAGCAAGCGGCACTCACCCAGTCACCACCGGTGCTGGCCCAACAGGATCAGCACGCCGCCCAGGACTACAACCAGGTCCAGTTCCCGATGCCGGTCATGAAACCAGGCAGCGGACCCAACCTGCCAAAAGCTACTTAACCAGGAGTTTTCACCATGTCGATCGCCCCACCGGCCCAACCCGCGTGGCCGCCGCCCCCACCGCTGCAGCGGCTGCGCCGCTGGCCGGCGATCGCGGCAGCCGCAGGCGTCGGGGCAGTCATCGCCGGAGTCATCACCACACTGGTCACCATCGCCGCCACACCCCGCGTGGCCAATAACAGCACGCCAGCCCAGGCACCGACGGTCACCGTGACCGCCGCACCCCCAGCACCAACCGCTCCACTGCCGGCCGCTGAGGCCGACAAGAAGACCTGCCAAGCGTGGGCGATCACCGACGACCTGGTCACCACCGCGGCCTCGGGCCTCAACGTCATCCCGCAGAACATGCCGTTCACCGACCCCGCCGTACAGGCCAACCCCACCTGGAAGGCAGCAGTGGACCGCGCCAGCCAGCTCTACGGCCAGGCCGCCGAAACCCTGGCAGGCCAGATCGCGCCCGGCACCAGCCCAATGCTGGCTGGGTTCGCTGACAGCACCGTCAGCGCGCTACGCACCCTCGCGGTGGCCTACAAGACCTTCGACCCCACCTCAGGAAAAGTTGTCGACATGTTCACCGCCGGCCGTGACTCCCTCGATTGGGTGTGCGGACGATGACTCAGCACCACACCGTCGACATCGCTTTCCCGCCGCCGCTGCCTCCGCCGCCGGATCCAGGGAAGTGGCCGCCCCCGCCCGGGCCGCCGCCACCTCCTCCTCCTGGCGGGTCGCGGCGGAGCTGGCCCGCACTCGCCGCCGCAGCAGCGGCGGGCGCGGTTGTGGCCGCGATCATCGCCGCGGTGATCACCATGCAGGTCCGCGACACCACGCCGGCCGCCGCGCCGACGCACGCGCCCGTGACGAAGACCGTTCAGCCGCCGGCGCCGGCGTCCCCGGCGCCTCTGCCGAGCGCGCAAGCAGACCACCAGACCTGCTACCAAGGCTGGGACTCCGCCGACCACTACGCCAACATGGCGCACGATGCACTGCCGGTATTGCCGAAGGACGTCAAGATCGGCGACCCCGCGATCCAGTCCAATCCGGATTGGACAGCCGCCTTGCAAAAGTCTGGCAGCCTTTACCAGCAGGCTAGCGATGCCTTGCGCTCACAGATTGCGCCGGGCACGACGCCGGTTCTGCTTGAAGCGTCAAACACCGCAGTCAAAGCACTGCAGACGTTAGGAACCGCTATCGCCACCGGCTCGCCTGCCAATGGCAACGCGTTCGGCATCGCCGACGCCGCCGCCAAGGAAGTTGGCACTCTGTGCAATCGCTTGGCACCTTAGGCCGAAAGGACTGGAATGGCTTCTGGCGCTGGCGATCCCGCAAAACCTACTACTGAGCACTCGCAGGCGATCTTGGGGACGTCCTGGCCGTTGCAGATGGCCTCCGCGTGGTCGGCTTATGCGGAGAGCTTCATGGGCGCGGCAAACAAGTTATTCCCTGAACTCCATACGCAGCACGACATCCGCAGCATCGTCGCGCCGATGGAGGGCGCCTTTATCGATGCGGCCCGCAGACTCGTCGACGGTCGTCAGACGACGCTGGAGAATCGTATTGAGGGCTACCGTTACCTCGCCAAGAGAGCGTTGTGGGCCTCGGGCGAGATCCATGCCACGAAGGCCGATTTGGTCGAAATCGTCAATAAGGCCGAAGAGGACATCAAAGCCGCACGCGAGGCCGCCGAAAAGGCCAAGCAGGCGGCCGCGGCCGTCCCGGGTGCTGCTGCAGCGATCGACGCTCAGCTCAAGGCGGACATCGCTTCAATCGTTGCCGGCGCCGCGGGTCTGGCCCAGGCGCGCGATGCCGAGGGTGCAGGGAAGATAGCGACATTGGCGGCCGATGTCGGCAAGTGGGCGGTGCCGTACGGCAACCCAACACTGCCCGAATCCGGCGGCGTCCCCGGCGTCGGCGCTCCCGCGCCTGCCGCACCAGCTCTACCTGCGCCTCAAGGCGGTGGCCCTAAGGTCGAGTCCGTTCATAACGGCACCGGGCTAAAAGATAGCCCGGATACAACCCAGTTCAACAAGGGTGACACTCCGCAGTCCCAGCAGCAGAATCAGGTGCAGCAGACCGCCTTTCACAAGCCGGATGGAACTGATCAGAACGGGACTAACCCGAAGCAGGCACCGGCTGCTCCGCAGATGGGATCGGGCGGTAGCAATCCGAGTTCGGTGATCGGACAGATGATGAAACCGATCTCGTCGGGCGCCGGGGGAGGCGGATCGCCCGCGTCGATGGGATCGATGATGTCGCCCGGATCGGCAGGTGCTGGCAACGGTATGGGTAACCCGGGTGGGATGAATCCTGCTGGGACACAAGCCGGGCAGTTCCCCAACGCTACCGGCGCGGGCACTGGAGTCGGGACCGGCACCGGCGCGGGCGCGGGGGCCGGTCGTGCGCCGGGGTTGGCGGGTTTGGGGTCCGGTATTGCTGAGACATCGGCGCGGATGGCGACTGGAGCGGTCAGCGGTGTCGCGAATGGTCTTGGCGCGGCAGCCAATGTGGGTCACCAGGTCGCGCAGAATGTTGCCGCGGCGGCGGTGCCGGCTGCTACCACTGTCAGTTCGTCCGCGGTAACAACTCCTGCGGCTGCCGCACCCGGCGTTGGTGGTGCCCCGATGGCGATGATGCCGTCGGCCGCCGCGGGTGCGACACCGGTGACTCCGGTGAGTAGCACGGGGCCGGCCGGGCCTGTGACGCCGTCAACGCCCGCGGGCGGTCCGCCAGGGGGTAGTGGGCCGCCCCCGGCGGCGGGCGGCGCGCCGAATGGGGCGCAGGTGGCGCCGTTGGCGATGCCCCAGCAGCATGCCCGTATTCAGGCCATCGGTGCCGACGGTGCCAGCGGTGAGGTGTTGTTCCAGCAGGCCATGGACGCCGGCCATGACGTCATCGAGGCCATGCTGGCCCAGACCCTGGCCCAGGGCTATATCCAGACTCACTACGCGGTCTCGCTGATTTACGAACGCACCGGGGGAGTTACGGCGTGGCTGGCGACAAGCGAGGGCCCCTCGAGCATCCCGCTGGGGGTACGGGTGCCGCAGGATGTGCGGCTAGCGGTCACCGATCCGGTCGTGGGTCGCGAGCTGTGGGAGGCCAGCGCCGCCGTCGGCGGGATCAATCCCCTTGATGTGGTGGTGCGTCACGCCCAAGCCCGAGAGATGGCCGCTCCAGGTGCACGCGTGTTGGCGATCGCCTCATCACTGCCTATGCAGCAGATGACCGACTGGACCCATCAAGTCAATGCGCGGGCTGTCGAGGTCAACCCTCGCGACGTCTCGCCGACCACCAACCCAGGCGGGCATTTTGTGCATCGCTGCCAAGTCGCGATGCCGTGGGAGTGGCGGCAGGCCAACGCTTTTGATGAGCAACAGCGGTTGCAGATCGCGGCCCGGCACATGCACATGGCGGCCCTTTCTGGTCACCTGCACGGGGCTGCGAGCGAGAAGGTTATGCGGCTGTTCGAGGAACGCAAACCGATCGGGGACGAGTTATGGGCGCAGGTTCGCCAAGAGCGGTTCATGGCGCTGATCGAATACGAACAGGCCATAGGCGGCCAGGGCCATGGCGGATCAGAGCCAGCGTTGTCCTTGGCGACGGTGCGGGCCGCTGAAGTAATTGAGTCGTTGCGTCACTACGACACCGCGGAGGGGTGTGCGGACTTGTTGTATGCGACGCGGTTGGCCGGCGCCCCGTTGAGTCCCGCGGCCGCCGTCGCCTGAGCAGGGGCGTGTGGCGGGTGGAGTACGGCAGTGAGTGTTGGCAGAAGGCGGCAACCGTCACCTACGTCGAACGGCGCCGCAGCTGCGCGGAATCGATTCTCGATCGGTCGCGGCGGGGCGCGTTGGAGGTTGATTGGCGCGACCAACTCGTCGACGCGGCTTTGCTGCGCGTCGCCGCGGTTCCCATCATGCAAACCTACGTCGACATCGATGTGATGGTGGCGATGGAGGTGGCCGGCTGGCCCTGTCGGCCGTGGGAGCCGTATGCCGCCAACGGCGACTGGCGGCTCGCGCTCGAGACGTGGTATGAGGATCGGTTGGCCGTCGAGGAAGCTTACGAGGCGGCCGGGCGGACCGGGCTGATCAACCTTGCCCGTGCAAGAGAGAGCAGCTGGTGGCGCGACCAGCAGCGCGGCCGAGACTTCATTGGCGCGTGGTATCGCGCCGGACTTGCCGCCGGCGGCGAGCCGTGCGACTGGAGGAGCTGGTTCAAACAGCGGATCAGATTGCGTGAGGAGACCGATCCGCTGCGGATCCGCGGCCGCGATCGCAGCTTAGCGGGCGTCGACGCGAACAGCTGGATGGAGGTTCTTCCCGAATGTTGGACCCGCACTCAGCCTTGACGTCAGGCGGCGCTCGCCTTGCATGCCACGCCGATCCTGCTGCGGCAGTGTTGAATTCGCCGAGGAGTCGTTGAGTGCCGCCCACTTCATTGCTTGACGCGGCACTGCCGGCGACTCCGGTAGTCCCTGCGGTCGATGAGCGTTGGGTTGCACCACCAGCTAGCAGCGTGCGTCGACAGCAGACCGTC
Source organism: Mycobacterium sp. TH-M82 (assembly GCF_057473605.1). Taxonomy (NCBI): domain Bacteria; kingdom Bacillati; phylum Actinomycetota; class Actinomycetes; order Mycobacteriales; family Mycobacteriaceae; genus Mycobacterium; species Mycobacterium sp. TH-M82. The sequence continues at coordinate 10,786 of NZ_JBYCKY010000724.1, forward strand.
TCGACGCCGGCGGCCACAACGACGATGGCGGGCGCCCGCCACGCGTTCTGGCTCAACCCTGATGATCGCAACGCTCATCAGGCGCAATTCCGTGTCCGACGGCCCGATAACACCGCAGGCCCGAGCGTGCTGCTTTCAGTGACCGTTGAAAGCACGAAAACCGTTGTCACCCAGCGCGGATCTGATAAGTCCGGTTTCTTGTCGTTCGAGCTGCGTAGCGACACCGCGATGATGACGGGAACATTCACTTTCACACGGGCCGGCATCGTAGGGGCCAAAGTTGTTGACGCGCTACCGAGCATCGAGCTACTTCAGGACTTTCGGGCGCCGAACGTGTTACAGGTGTCCTGGGCGTCGGGGGAGTTCGTCGACTTCCAGGAGCTCCCGCCTTCGGACGAAATGTTCCCGGAATCGCTGATGGAGTACTTGCGCGCGTTGGCGAGCCTGCAGCCATACGCGGGTACGCCGGTGGTGATTCCCGACTTGAGCAGGGTGAGCCGCCGGGACGCGCGAGCTGTCAAAGACGCTGCCCGCCTAGTCGGAGGCGACACAGTCGAGGGCGAATGGGAAGCCTTCACTCTGGCGCCGGGAACAGCCATCGACCCCAGGGCGCACTACGAACTGATCATCGTTGAGCCGCTAATCGTGCCCGTCGGCACACACACCTACACGCTGGGCGCCATGCACACACACTTGCCGTCGGTACGGTTCGTCGTCGACGACGAACGCCTGCGGGCCCAGCCCTTCCTCAACGACACGATGCGGCGGACATTCGCGCCAGGGGAGCCGGTACCGAAGCGTTCCCATCGCCCCGTGAAAGGCAGACCGGTCGGCTTCATCGACCACCCCGAGGCGAGCGCGGCGTCGGCAGAAGCTGAGAGGCCTGAAACGTTGCCTGAGCGCGACAGCGTCGCGGTGCATGCGGCGCTGCGTACACGCGTCTTGGTCGATGCGCTGGCCGAACCGGTGTCACTGCGGCAGGCGTTGTGGCATGCCGTCGACGAAAGCCCCTTCGCGACACGGCAGCAAGCGTGGGCTGATGCCGCGGCGGCGGTGCGGTCGCTGGCCGCCGACGGCCTGATCACCCTCGCAGACGAGACCACCGGCGACGCGACGCCGCTGGCCGACGAACAGGAACACCTCAACGCCGTTTTGGACACAGTCACCGCGGAGGTTGAACAGGGCGGGCGGCCAGCGTGGACCGAGGGTCCCTGGCTCACCTTGACCGGCAACGGTCAACAGGCGGCCTCGCAGTTAGCGCCACATCCTGAGCGGCCCTCGGCGAGGCGCCGGCGGCGTTTGCATGCCGCGGCCGCCGGGCGCAGCGCGCGCAGTGATAGCTCCGAGCGTGTCGACGAAATCCTGGCCAATGAGGTGTGGAAATAACCGCGGTCATCGTCGACGCCGGGCCGTTGATCGCCTACGGCAACGCCGGCGATAAACATCACGAGACGTTCCTCGATTTTCTCGAAACCCATTCGGGCCCTTTCATTGTGCCCATGCTCGTCATCGCGGAAGTCACTCATGTTCTGTGTCGCGACCTAGGTGTAGTGGCCGAGCAGAAGTTCCTCAACGACCTCGATGAGGACGACTTCCAGGTGGAGCCCGTCGTCGATGAGGACTGGCCGCGGATCCGCGAACTGGTCGCCCAGTACCGAGGATTTCCGCTCGGCACGGTGGACGCATCGGTCGTTGCGACTGCTGAACGCCTCGAAATCACCCAGGTCGCGACCGTCGACCTAAGGCACTTTCGGAACGTGGAACCTCGCCACTGCCCAGCGTTCACGCTTCTGCCTTACGACGACACCTAGCCGTGTCCACACCCCCTTAATGTTACCTTAAGATACTCTTATTTTTCTTAAATTTGGTGTACGGTCGCTCGTCATGGGCTTGAGAGGCCAGCAACACGCCTTTGCGTTCGGGGCCGGTCAAACAACCCGTTTCGGGTCGACATCCCGCACGCCCGAGGGCCCACCGCGTTGATCGGCAACCAGAAAAGGAGAAGCCTATGCACGACTCAGCCGGGACGAATACGGACTTTGAGCAGCGGTTGTCAGTGATGACCGCCGCAGCGTTGCAGCGACGATGCGTGGTTCGTGACGACTTGCTCGCCGTGCTGGCAAGCAGTGACGATGACCTGCTCGATGTGATCGCCGCGGCGGCACGGGTGCGGCGCAAGTTTTTCGGTCGGCGGGTCAAGCTCAATTACCTGGTGAACATGAAATCCGGTATGTGCCCGGAGGATTGCGGGTACTGCTCGCAACGACGCGGCTCAAGCGCTGAGATCCTCAAGTACTCCTGGATCAACCCCGATGAGGCCGCCGGCCACGCGCGCTGCGCGATCGACGCCGGCGCCAAACGCATCTGCCTGGTCGCCGCCGGCCGCGGGCCCGCCGATCGCGATATCGAGCGCGTCGCCGACACGATCGCCGCGATTAAAAGCTCCGCCCCAGAAGTGGAGGTGTGCGCCTGCCTGGGATTACTGAAACAGGGGCAAGCCGAGCGGCTGCGTGGGGCCGGCGCCGACGCGTACAACCACAACCTGAACACCAGCGCAGAGAACTACGCGCGGATCTGCTCAACCCACACCTTCAACGATCGGGCCGCCACCGTCGCCGCTGCCAAATCCGCTGGTCTGTCGCCATGCTCAGGGGCCATCGTTGGAATGGGCGAATCCGACGACGACATCGTCGACGTCGCGCTGGCATTGCGCGAGCTCCAGCCGGATTCGGTGCCGGTGAACTTTCTGATCCCGTTTGAGGGCACCCCGCTGGGTGGGCATTGGGAATTGACCCCGCAACGCTGTCTGCGCATCCTGGCGATGTTCCGGTTCGCCTTCCCTGACGTCGAAGTGCGCATCGCCGGTGGACGCGAAATACATTTGCGCACACTGCAACCGCTGGCCTTGCACCTGGCCAATTCGATGTTCCTCGGCGATTACCTCACCAGCCAAGGACAGCCAGGCCAGGACGATCGGGCGATGATTGCCGAAGCCGGTTTCGTGATCGAAGGCCTCGAGGAACCCGCGCTGCCAGTCGAGCGCCACGACCTGGTCATCACCCGCCAGCGCGGTGCCGGCACCACCACTCCGGCCAACACCTAAGCCGTTGATGACTTCGCACAACGAGGTGAACTCAATCGTGTCGCACAAACCGGTGATCATCGTCGGTGGCGGCCCCGTCGGATTGGCCGCCGCCCTGGAACTCGCCAGGTTCTCGGTTCCCAGCGTTGTTGTCGAGCGCCATGATTCGACGTCGTGGCATCCCAAGGCGCGCAATCTGAATGCGCGGACGATGGAGATCGCCCGAGGGTGGGGAAGTGTGGTGTATCAACGGCTGCGCGGCATCGATACCCCGCCGGGCTGGAAGAGCCCGATGAGGTATATGGACACGATTGTCGGCCAGCAGGTGGGTCAGATCGAGACGGGAGGTTTCGAAGGGCCCGGGCCGGCGATCAGCCCGGTGCTGCCGATCATGTCGTCGCAGGATCTGACCGAAGCCATCCTGCGCGACGCGGCACGGGCCACGGGCATCGTCGACCTTCGGTTCGGTCACCAGGTCACCGACATTCTGTCCGGGTCACGCGAGCACGACGTCGAGGCGGCCGTGGCGGTGCGCGTCACCGCCACGGGAGACACCTACACCCTGGCCGGGGATGCGCTGGTGGCCGCCGACGGTGCCGACAGCACGGTACGTCGCCAGCTGGGCATCGCCTTGAACGGCGAGCAGGGCATCCATCATTTCGTCAACTGCTACTTCCGCGCCGATATCGAACACCACGTCGGAGACCGCCGGGGAGTCGTGTTTTTCGTCGCCAACCCCGACGCCGCCGGTCTGCTGCAACCACTGGACGCGCGCGGGCGCTGGCTGTGTCAGATCGGTGTGTCGCCTGACCAGTGGGTGCTCGAGCTCTGGGACGCCGAGCGGGTGAGGAGCTGGGTCCGCGGCGCGGTCGGGGTTCCAGATCTCGAGGTTGAGGTGAAAGGCGTTGGGCTGTGGCAGATGAACGCCGCGGTCGCCGATCGTTGGGTCCAAGGGCGCGTGGTGTTGTGTGGCGATGCCGCTCACCAGTTTCCGCCCACCGGGGGACTGGGCGTCAATACCGGCCTGCAGGGCATGCACAACGCCATGTGGAAGTTGGCCCTGTGCGTGCGTGGGCTGGCTGGGTGGTCGTTGCTCGAGACCTATGAGCACGAGCGGCGAGAACCCGCGATCACCACCATCGAACAGTGTTTGCAGAATCACGGCAATCTCGCGCGGCTTGCCGCGGCTTACTACTATCCGGCCAGCAGTGACCTAAGTGCCCAGGAGGCCGAGCGGGCCAGTCGACGCTTCGGTAATCATTTCGGCGTCGAGTTCGGCACCGCGTATCGCTCGACCGCCGTCATCTCCGATGGCACACCGGCTCCCGACGTCGACGACGACTACAGCGACTACGCGCCCTGCGCGACACCGGGCTGCCGGGCCCCACATGTCTGGCTCGGCGCCGAGTCTGAACCGGTCTCCACACTCGATCTCTTTGGCGCCGGGTTCACGGTGCTTACCGGTCCAGGCGGGACGATCTGGCGAAAAGCAGCCGCGGTTGCAGCTCGAGAGCTCGGCGTGCCTATCGCCAGCTACGCGATCGGCGATCCGGGATTGGCCGACCACACCAACACGTTCTTCGACCTTTATGGAATCGGCTGCGACGGGGCGGTCCTCGTGCGTCCCGACGGGTATGTCGCCTGGCGCAGCTCGGCCGGCTGCTGCGACGGCGCGCCGCTCATTCAAGCCGTCGAACAGATCCTGGATCGCCGCACGTAACTGGACTTTCCGGGGACCAGCGAACACGAAAGGTTGCATGTGGCAGACCATGCGGTAGTTGTTGCCGGCGCGGGCCCGACCGGGCTGATGCTGGCCGGTGAGTTGGCGCTGGCAGGAATCGACGTTGCGATCGTCGAGCGCCGCGGCAACAGCGATGAGTTGATCGGCTCGCGCGCGGGCGGGATGACGTCGCGCACGATTGAGGTTCTCGATCAGCGCGGGATTGCTGATCGATTCCTGTCGCAAGGATGGACGGGCCAGATCGGGCACTACTCAGGGATTTCGATCGACATCAGCGACTTGCCCACCCGGCATAACTATGGGTTGGGGCTGCCGCAGTACCGCATCGAGGGCATCCTGGCCGACTGGGTGAGCGAGTTGGGGGTGCCGATCTATCGCGGCCGCGAGGTGAAAAGTTTCACCCAAGACGACGCTCGTGTCGACGTCGAGATCTGCGACGGCCCGCCGCTACGGGCCGCATATCTTGTCGGGTGCGACGGAGGACGCAGCGTCATCCGCAAAGTCGCCGGCATCGAATTCCCGGGGTGGGATCCATCGATGAGTTGCCTGCTCGCTGATGTCGAGATGGACGATCACCCGCCGTGGGGCATGCACCGACACGGCGGATTTCATTCATTCTTCAAACTCGAGGATGGCGGGCCGGTTCGGGTCATGGTCGCCGAACCGCATCTCGAGCAAACCGGTGAGCCTACCTTGCGTGAACTCAGGGATGCGCTTATCGCCGTTCGCGGAACCGATTACGGAATACGCAGTGCCATCTGGGTTTCCCGGTTCACCGATGTGACGCGACAAGCGGCGTACTACCGGGACAGGCGCGTGCTTTTAGCCGGCGACGCCGCGCACGTGCACTTCCCGGTCGGCGGGCAAGGCCTCAACACCGGTATCCAGGACGCGGCGAACCTGGGCTGGAAGCTGGCCCAGGTCATCAACACGACCTCGCCGGAACGCCTGCTGGACACCTACCAAGACGAGCGGCACCCGGTCGCCGCTGGTGTGCTACGCAACACCATGGCCCAAACCGCGCTCATCGCCCCCGGCGAACGTCTCGACGCGTTGCGCGACACCGTATCTGAGCTGCTGAACATGGACGAGCCGCGCAAGCGAATCGCCGCGATGATGACTGGTCTCGACATTCAGTACGACCTCGGCAACGGACACCCACTACTCGGGCACCGGATGCCTGATCTCGACCTCCTCACCCCCACTGGTCCACTGCGACTATTCACACTTCTCCACGACGCCCGTGCGGTGCTGCTCAACCTCGGCACGCCTTGGGATTTCGACATCTCTTCGTGGGCACATCGGGTGAAAGCCATCGACGCCGAGTACGCCGGGCCGTGGGAAATTCCCGTTCTGGGCGAAGTAACAGCCCCCGAAGCCGTATTGGTTCGACCCGATGGATACATCGCCTGGGTGGGAGATGGCACCGATACGGGCCTGCACGCGGCCCTGACTACGCGGCTCGGGCTCAAGGAAAATTGAGAGTCAATCGATGGTGGGCGGCATAACTGCTTCGCCGGCCCCCGGGTCATAACCGGGGAAGACTTCATTTCTGCGAGAACTCGGGGGAGTCGCGCGGCGATCTGTAGTGGCGGGGTCTCCGCCAGCGCCGAGCCGGACCGGCGCAGCCGTTCAGCGCGCGATGTCGCTGTCGTCGGCGACAATCAACGGCAGTCGAAACAACAGGTAGGAGGACGGGGTCGTGGGTGCACTCGATGCCAACCCAGCTGACCTGTTGCGGTTCGCCGACGCCTATTCCGAGCTGGCCACGCGTGCGGCACAGATTTCCCCGCAGGCAGCCCAGGAGGTGCAGCGCATCGCCGACACCCACGGCCTGATGGGTTATCCCACCGCGGTCGGGATCGCTGCGGGACTCGCGAAGGCGGAAGGTCCGCTGCAGGCGAAGGTCGACGACTTCGACGCGTATGCGCAGCGGTTGACTGAACACGCCGCCACCTACACCACCGCCGACGGCAGCGGGACCGCGAAACTCGACGGTCTTGACTTCGATCCCAGCAACCCTCCACCCAACGGACACACCGGCGATGTCCATGAAGCGGGCTTCGGAGAGCGCGGGCCCGGCATCGACGGAGGACCGGTTCCCCTGGACACCGGTGGTGGCATCGAGTTTCACCGGCGCTGGACCGATAAAGATCTGTTCCCTCACCCGCCCTCGGCGGCCGACATCAAGCAGGACAGCGTTGGTGACTGCTACTTTGACGCCACGATCGGGGCGATCGCGGAGGCCAACCCTCAGTGGATCAAAGACCGGGTCCATTTCGACGAGGACAACAACTCCTTTGATGTGACGTTGTGGAACGGCCATGCGTGGCAACACATTACGGTCACCCAAGACGACATCCAGACCGATATCGACCATCACGGAGCCAGTTGGTTGGATAACGGGCAGCCCAATGCGCCGTTGTGGCCCAGCGTGATGGAGTCGGCGTACGCGAAAATGCAATGCCCTGGCGATGACCTCGGACATGCACTCGATTACGGGATCGGGCGCGGCGGCTCAGCCCCAGATGCGTTGCAGGCGTTGACCGGTAACCGCGGGGTGAGTATCGACCCGCGGGAGGTGTGGTGGACCAATCAGCACATCGATCAGTCGATTTCAGGGGCGCTGGCAAGTCATCAACCGGTGACGATCTCGACCACCCCCACCGGTGGCCCACTGCTGAACACTCACGTCTACATCGTCGAAGGCATCAGCGGCAGCGGCAGCGACGCCCAGCTGACGCTGCGTAACCCCTGGGGAAACAACCCCAACGATCCGGGGAACCCTCTGATTCAGGTTCGGCTTGGCGATGTCATCGGCTCCGGACCGACCGGCAAGTTCGGCGGGCTAGGAACCCATCCAACGTTCAATGTCAACATTGGAGAACTGGGGAAATGAACCGTTCAACAAAGCTATGGGCTTTGGCGGCAACCACATTGGTCATCATCGCGGCCGCAGCATATATCGGGGCGCAGTATGTGTTCGCGCACAAGCCGTCCTCGCTGGCCAGCCTGCCCGAGTATCCGTTCGTCGGCTCCGCCTACCCACTCGATGCCGTGCCCGGGCCCGAGCGTGCCCGTGCCGAAGCGGCGTTGCGTCAATTCGCCGCCGGTGTTGAGCCCGGCTACCGGCCGACCGCGGAACGGTTTCTGGCGAGCAAGGGCGACTTCATCTGGGACGCAGTGCGTAACAGCGTTGGCGGCTACCTGTCCGCAACGAGCTTGCGGGTTCACAACGCGGGGCAAACCAGGCCCAATGGTGAGGACCTTGCATTCGTGGTGTGGTCGCGCACCAACCGGTTACAGCGGTGGTTTAACCCCACCCAGATCCTGGCCGTCGGCTCTCAAGACGCCCTGCAGCCCGCAGCGCCCGGCGACCAAGTCCACGTCTACGCCTACTTCGACCTCACACCGGAGCGCGCATGAGCATCGACCAAGATCGGATTGACCAGGACGACGCCTACTGGCTTCGCATGATGGGCACCCGGTGGTCACAGCCGGAGCTGTCTGCCGGCGACGTCGCCGAGCTACTCGATATCGGTGACCCCGCAGACTTGCCGCGGCGCGCACCCCGGCTGCCCAGCCCGCAGCGTGAGCCTGGCGGTGCTCAACGGTGGTCGCACGCAACGATTTACAACTACATTCTGCTGCACCAACCAGAACTGCGGGACCGGGTCCCTCGGCTGTATCCGTTCACCGCGGCACTGGCCCCGGCCGCGTTCCTGTTCGGTCAGGTTGTCGACGGGATGGCCGTGCACGCGTGGCAGCCCGGCGATGGACGGGGCCCGATCGCGGTGGCCTATGCCGGACACGAGCAGCACGAAAACGAGCTCTATCCGCTCGCCGCACCGTTGTTGGCGCGCCTGCCGTGGGCCACGGCGGTCTACCTACCGGAAATGTCGACCCACAGGGCCAACGACGGCGGTTCAGCGCCCTACGTCGCCGTGGCAGACCGCCATCATCGCGTGGCCACCTGCGGCTGGTTCGAGGTGGCCGGGCTCCTACGGGTCGACCTCCCGTGGTGGCCGCCGGCGTTGCGGAACGTCGACGCGATCGCGGCCTGGCAGCCGGGTGCCCCGGTACAGCGCATCCGAGCCCGGGTGGGAGATGGCCCGGATCCGCGACGGCTGGCAGCTCTTGTCACCACCGACACGACGGAATACGTGAGCTCTCTGGTGGGCCGTGCGATCGAGTACCTCAACCGGGACGCGGCATCGGGATGCATCGGTGATCAGGATCGCCAGCAGATACCCGCCCGGCCCGGTCTGCTGCATGCCGCGGTAGCCGATGTCGACCTCAGCCGCCCGGCAGTGCAGATCACCAAGGCGGAGGTGGCGGTGCTGCTGCACCAAGTCTGCGACGATCCCGCGATCGCCGAGGACATGCTCAAGCTGCTTGTGGGTCATAGCCCGATCTCCGACGTTCTTGCGATCCCCATCGCTTCCAATCCGTTGGCACAGGAATGGATCACCCGCCTCGAGCCTGCTGATGGCCGCGAGCTCGGGTTCTGGCGGGCGCGGGCCAACCGCGCCGCCGCGGCGGACATGATGACCTACCGGGACCCGTTCAATCCCCACTGCTGGGTCATGGCGAGCCGGGACACCATCTACTCGACGGTGGGGCGATCGGTCCCGGCGACTGGCCAACTGACCGAATTGTTCTACGAGCGCGACGGCGGTATGTTCCGCGACTCACGGGGCGCGGTGTGGCCTTTGCCCGCAACAGGTTTCGGAGTGACAGACACCGGGCCTAGCGGCGGCAGAGCAGGCAAGCAGACGTTGGTGCAGATCCTGACGAACTTGATTCTGGACGCCAGCGGCGACATCACACGCTACGAGGTGCCCTACAGTCCCACCTCGCCGTTGGCGCAGCTGGTCGCTGGCACGAAGCCGCCGTTGGTGATCAGACCGGGCGACCCGGTCCTGGCGATCGAGAATTGGGGACGACACTGATGCTGCCTGAGCCACCGCAAACCTGGGAGGAAGCCAGGCCGTTGTTGCGGTCCATCTTGCGGCCGTCAACCTACGCCAGCTTGCGCCGACCTGGTGAGGCGGTCGCGTGGCGGCAGCCGGTGTCGGCGTTCGCACATGAGTTGGTGGCGCTGGACTTCCCGCAGGCGCGCCTCATCGTCACCGTCGCGAACACCAAGCAGTGGGGTGTGAGTTGGCGGGAGGCTTTCGCCGCCGGCCGAGACAATGTTGCAGCGCTTCACCCGGTGAGCACCGAGGTGTCGTGCACCGAGGCGCCGGCCTTCTACGACGTCGAGCAGGCGACCTACATCAGCTCGGCGATTCTGACGCCCGGGTGGCTGGCAGGGTTCGGCCGGCCTGAGGGTCCGCGCCCGGTGGCGTTTGTGCCCAGCGAAGACGTCTTGATCATCGGCAGCGACGACCCTGATGAGGGGGCGAAGTTCTTCGAGGTCGCCGAGAAGATGTATTGCGAGGCCGAAAGACCGGTCTCCCCAGAGGGATTCACCGTCCACGGCGGGCGGCTGGTCCCCTTCGACAAGGCCGGTCCGCATCCGTTAAGACGGTTGGCAGTGCGGGCGCGCACGTGCGCGGCGTTTCGCCAATACGAGGAACAGACCGAGTTCTTGAAGCAGGCCTACGAGGATGACCTGGTCGCGGTGTATGTGGCGGCCGCGCAAGTCATCGAAACCGGGCACGGCCTGGCCTCGGCCACCGTGTGGGGTGAAGGCGTGACCTACGACTTACCCGAGGTCGACTACATCGTGTTCATCGACAACAACCACGAGCAGTTCCTGGTGCCCTTCTCGGTGGTCGTCGACGTGGTCGGGATCGCGCCAACCTCGGCGGTGTTCCCGCGGCGCTATCGGGTCTCCGGGTGGCCCGAACCAGCACTGATGGAGTACCTGCGCCTGCACGCCGTGCCGCTGAATGCGCCCTGAGCGCCGCGTCGGCCGACGACGGTTCTACCGGCCACGGTCACCGATAGGTGATCCGGGAAGCCCGGGCGGCTGGTGGGTCAGCGCGCCGTGCGGTCGTCCGAGTAACGGCATCAGAAGTGGCGGCGAACCACTGCCCAAAATCCAGTTAAACCAAGCAAGCACACCGACACCGCGCTAAACAATGCGCCGAAAAAAATTCCGGCAACGATCTCACCGGCCGCGTAGCCGACCATACCTCCGGTCGCACAACGGATCACAGAAGCTACGACAGTGCTGACGCCAAGCAGTCCCGCAGTCAGCCATAGCCCATAGACGACACCACGCCGTCGCTGGCCCTCCGACGTCGCAGCCGCACGGTAAATAAACGAACCGAGCAACATACACACCGCCGAAGAAGCCATCAGAAGCTCAAAGACAGTCATGCCAAGCATCATCCTCTCGCGGTACGACATTCATCCTCGAAGGCGGCCGGCGACGCAGCACGCTGTGGTTGATGCCGCGCATCGGGCTAGGTGGGCGCCCGCGGGGCCGGTAGCATCGAATCCGCTGGTCGAGTCGTCAAGGAGGTGTGCCCCGTGGAACGTAGAACGCCGAAGAAGGTCGTGGTCTCGAAGGCTGCGGTGAAACGCTCTGCGATGCGCGCTGTGAAGGCGTCGGCCAAGTTGGAGGGACGGGTCGTTCCGGCCGGCCACCAACGATCGGCCGCAGCGCAGGCCTACCTCGCAAAGCAGCAGCCGCCGACGCGCTGATGCCCCTTCCGCTCATCGAGGGCCTGGGCGCGGCGCTGGAGGATCTGCGACGCCTATCCAGAAGACGCTGGCTCCGGTGTGGGTAGCCACACCTGGGGTCTGAGCGGGTGGATTCCGACTAAAATTCGTCCGGATCGTTCCGACGGAAACGGTCGCTCGGGTCGGTACTTCGTAGGTAGGTGCCTAAGAAGGGGCACCGTTGATCTCATGGAAGGACCACACAGCCGATGACCGAGCATCAGGACACCACCCCCGAACCGACATCCGAACGGCGTGGCCGGGTGGGCGCGATCACCCGCGCGGCTATGGCCGTGGCCGTCGGCATCGGCTACGGGTATTGCACCCACGATGTCGGCCAGGCCCTCACCGCTACCGGTGTGGCGCTGAGCTTGCTGCGCGAGACCTTCGGGCGGCCGTCGCGGTGAGCGCGGACTCCTGCCTGGTGTCCCGCGTGCGTGCCACACTTATGCCATGCCCGGCAATCGCACCAGGGTGAGCACAACGGTGGACGCCGATCTGCTCGCCAGCGCGCGCACACTGCGGGCCGGCGCCAAGGACCACGCCTTGTTCGATGAGGCCCTGGGGGCGCTCCTGGCCGCCAACCGGGCCGCCGAGGTCGACGCGAGCTACGCCGCCTACGACGAGCACCCGGCCGACGAGCCCGACCAGTGGGGCGAGGTCGCCGACTGGCGCCGGTCTGCGGGTCGAATATGACCCTGCCGGCGCGCGGTGAGCTGTGGTGGTGCGAGATCCCCGGCTCGGGCGCGCGGCCTGTCGTGGTGCTGTCCCGTGATGCGGCGATTCCGAAGTTGCGGCGTGTGCTCGTGGCGCCATGCACGACGACGGTGCGGGGACTGGCCAGCGAGGTGGTGCTCGACCCGAGTGGCGATCCGGTGCCCCAGCGTGCGGCGGTGAATCTGGATCTGGTGGAAAGTGTGCCGGTGGCGGCGCTGGGGACGCGGCTGGGTCGGCTAGCGGATTCGAGGATGGCGGCGGTGTGCGCCGCGTTGATCGTGGCGGTGGGCGGCCGTTGATTCAGCGGCGCCGGCGGCGTTCGGTGTCGAGGTCGACGACGTGCTGATGCTCGATGCCCCCGGCTGCGGTGGCGGTCTGGTGTTCGGCGACGGCGGCGGCGATGCGGTCAGCCATCTTGCTGATCATGTCGTCGGTGATGTAGACCTTGGCAGCCTGGCGGCCGATGCGCACGAGGCGGGCGACGTGGTCGAGGTCGTCAGAGATGTCCTGGCGGGCGGTGTCCTCGCTGACGGTGAGTCCGTGCCGGTCGGCGAGCAGGGAGACCAGCAGCGCGGCGCGGTCGTCGAGCCAGGGGGAGCGGCGTGCTTTCGTCATCGTGGCTGAACCGTACCGGCCGAGGGCGGCGCCGCGCGCCGTTCGGGTACTAGCAGTGCTCGCGCGTGATGGAGGCCATCGCACGGTTGCAGCGGGTCCTGGTGGCGCCGTGCACGACGACGGTGCGCGGGCTGTGCCAGCGAAGTGGTGTTGCAGCCCGAGGATGAGCCCGTGTCCCGTCCCGGGGCGGTGAACCTGGATCTGGTCGACTGCGTTCCCGTCGTCGCGCTGCATGCCCGCCTGGGGCGACTGGCTGAGGAGCCGATGCGGACGGTGTGCGCGGCGCTGGCTGTCGCTGTGGACTGGCGGGCTTGAGAAAAGGACGCTGCAATCGGCGCGCAAGTGTCGCCTGGTGTCACAGTTATCGGGGAGAATCGGGGCTAGTTGTTGGATTGATCCAGGTAGGAGACGTGGTGTGGCTGAGTTAGACGCCAATCCGGCTGATTTGGTGCGCTTCGCTGACGCCTATTCGCAGTTGGCGCACCGTGCGGCGCAGATTTCGCCGCAGGCCGCCGACGAGGTGCAGAAGGTGATCGACACCCACGGACCGATGGGCTATCCCACCGCGGTCGGGATCGCGGCCGGTCTGGCCAAGGCTGAAGGGCCGGTGCAGGCCAAGGTTGCTGATTTCAACACCTACGCCCAGCGGCTCACTGAGCACGCCGACACCTACACCCGGGTCGACGGCCAGGACGCACAGCGGTACAAGGCAGCGGACTTCTCCACCGATCTGCCCGGTACTGGGCAAGGCAAAGACTCCCCGGCCACGCCGTTGGACTCCAAGACGTGGAAGCCCGGCGACAAACGCCACATGCCTTACATCGCAGGCAAAGGCGGAAAGGGGCCGCCGAACACTGCCGATGCGCCGCCGTGGGTTGATATCTACGACAGGACCAAAGATCCTGATCAAGTTCCGCACAGTTTCGTGCGCTCCGATGAGATCCCCGGGGTGAAAGTCCTGCCGCCCAATCAATTAGGCCCGGCGCCGTTCTATGACGAACATGGCAACGAGATCCAATACGTTGAGCTGACCCCGAAGTCGGGGGTGTGGGTGCCGCAATCGGATTTCCCTGGCGCCAAGATGTATTCGCCGGGTGTTACGCCAAACCCTTTGCCGCCCTACGGGTATGACGAATGGCTGCCGGGCTCAGGGATCTATCTGTGGCATGGAGATATGGTTCCCGAGCCGTATAACCCGCATAGCATGCTGCCCGGGCAGACCACACCGCAATAACGCGCGCCCCTTCCAACCCTCCTGGGGGCGGGGAGGTTTTTGTCAGCTACGGCCCTGGGTGTGCGTTCGCCCAAAAGCACGCCCCAGTAGCGATTTTCGGGCGGCGGCCTCGGCGGCGGCACGAGTACGGCGTTGCGCGCGAAGGTCTCGGTCGAAGCGGCGGCGCAGGATGCGTTCTTCGCGCCAGCTGTGTTCGCTGTTGATCAGCCGGCTCATCTGAGTGTCGGTGAGGCTGGCAAGATCGCCGGCGCTATCGTGGGCGGCGATGACGATGTCGCCGCGCAGCAGGGGCACCTCGTGGGCGGTGAAGCGGGTGGTGGCCAGCAGCAACCCCGTCGCCTGACGGTTGACCCGCAGCCACGGGCTGTGACTGAACCAGAAATCGAGCACGCCGTCGCTACTGGTGAGCACTTGCAGTCGATCGCCGCGGACCAGGTCGGCGATGTCGGCCACACACCAAGGCTCGATCTTGTACAGCTCTTCGTTATGGCTGGCCAGAAGCGTAATCATGATCTTGGATCCTTCGCTACTTTCCTTCAGGTCGAACCTCGGACGGGGAGCGGTAGACAACAGATCGGCCGGAAAGAATTGCGGCGCAGACTAATCGCATTCGTCTAAATTCGGATGGTAACAACCCGAGCGGACACCGTCGGTCGATCAATGACCGATGGCTGCAGAGGCCCTATAAGGTACTCGTTTGCCCGGTGAGTTTTGGTGACGCGAGTGCGGGCCGGGCCGCCGCCAATGCCATGGCTCGATAGCCGGATACGACTGCGCGGTCTCCCGCTTTCCGCTTAGATCGGGTCCATGGATCTTGATCGGCTCCGTGACGGAGATGTCACAAGTCATCGCCGTATTGACGCTGATCTTGGGGTACTCGGGCGCCACCTCGTCGTCATCTCAGGGATAGCTTGTCCGAACTGGAAGATCAACGACGATAACCGCCATGCGGACAAGTGCGTTCTTCATCTGCGCGAGCGGGTCGACGACATAGAAGGCACGCCCGCGGTGTTCGTCGGATTGGCGAGCGTCGCCAATGGGGAATCGGAATACACCTTCGCCACCGACGCCGCGACCGTCGACGTGGACGACGCCGGCGAGCTTGTGCTCCATACTGACCTCGTCCTCATCGGTGAGTGGTCGGCGCTTTCCCGTTTCAGCTACCAGATCGTGCTGACCACACGCAAAGTGGTCGCGGAGATCTCAGGCACCATCTCGTGGCCGACACAGTGGTTCCGGCCGCCTACACCGGATCCCGCTGGCGTTTCGGGAATCTTCACCGTGGTGGCCAATAGGCGGGAGATTACCGAAAAAAATAGTGGCCCCGGGCAATTCGGTGAATTCACTGAGGTGCTCACACCGATTACGCCTGGGGAGATTGTTTCTGTGAGCATCGATGAAGAAACCACCCGGGCTGTATATCGAATCGTCGAACCTCCCAAGGGGCTCGAACTGAAAGTCACCGTGGCACAAGATGGCAGCCTCGGCGACGGTGTCCTATTCGATGCACCACATGGCGACCTCGTGACCCTCACCGTCGCCCAGCCGACGCGCTCCGACATCGACTTCACCGCTTCTTTGAAGAAGAAGCTGGGATGACTGCACCGCTTATCCCGCCAGAATCGCAGGTCCTGCGCATACCAGTCGCCGGCCCCTACCCGTATAACACTCTCGCGTACGTCCAGTATCTCGTGACGAGGGAAGATCTTGAGAGCCTTACGATTTCCATCGCGGCCGGCCAGATTGTGCGCGAGACTTTTCGTTCTCCCAGCCCACTCATACTGCACGGATTTGACTCGACAGACCAGCGCCAAAAGCGCGTAGAGCACTCCTCGACGGCAGTCTTGACGTCCCTGGCGGCCAGCGACGCCGAACCCTTCACCGCCGCAGTCGACAGCATTGGGATTGACGCGCAAGTTGATGACGAGAGCGGCCAGGTGTTCTTCACGTTCTCGCAGGCGAAGCGGTATGTCTACAGCAGCCCTTTTTTCGACAAGCAACTTAACTTCGCGATCCGGTTCAGCAGCTGGGTGCTGCTCTACGAGCCGCGCCCCGAGGGGCCCGACGAACGGGACAAAGCGCGCAACCTACACGCCCGTGTGCCCGTTGGGCCGCCCCCTGTGAAGCACTTTGGCGACGTCGGCGGGCAATGACATCGCCGTTATCGAATCAGCTGGCCGGCCGTAGGCTCGACCCTGCACAACTGTCCGTTGTGCCTAGCCAGAAGCGTGATCATGCTTCTCTTCTGCGTTGGTAGGTGTGACCCGAGCGCGCCGCGTCTACCCGAACGTATCGCCTGTTAGGCCGCTGTGCGCCATTGTGGGCCATCGAACGGCGAAGGCCCGCGGAGTACTCCATCCAGGCGCAGCAGGAGCCGCAAATGCGGGTTGGTCTCCGGAGGGTTTGCCTGCACGACGCTTAGACGCGCTTGGCCGCCGGAGATCACTGCGCTGACGTAGTCGATCAGGGGGTCGGGCACGTACCCCAAGTGCAGGTCGCGGTGAGTGATCCTGATGGCCGATGGGTTCACCGGGTTGTCGGGTACACGCTGTAGTCCCAGCACGGTGTCGCGTGTCAGCGCCGAAATTGCGCGGCTGGCCTCATCAGTGCAGTAACGGATGCCGTGCGCCAAGAACCGCGCCTCGGTGCGCCCCCTGGCCTGGTCAATCTGTGGTAGCGCAATGAGTTCGATCGTGTCGCCCTCTCGATATCCGCCCGAGGCGGTGAGAATCTCCCACGAATCAGCGTCTTCAGCCAGGTTCAGGCTCGCCAAGTACTGTGGCCTGTCGGCTCGCTTGGCGCCGATGACGCGCTCGGCGAACGCGGAAAACAGGTGGGCGCGACGATAGCGGCGGCCGACGTCGCTGAAGCCGATCAGCGGCACAAACGACGGATGCCGCACTGCCGCCTGCAAATACGCGAACTCGAAGGTTCCGTCGACGAGTTTGTCGAGGAAGCCTATTGCCCGATACGTGCCGTCAGGGTCGCGTCGGGTCACGATGAGCCGCGCCACCGTTGCGGGAGTCCGGATCCCGTTGGTGCGAATCAGAAGACCGCTATGCGCCATCGATCAGCCGCCTCCGATTCACTGCGAGAACTTCGGTAACAAACCTACGGGTTACCTCTGACATGTCGGGTATTGATTGCACGATATCTTCGCATGCATGGTCGCTGACCTGCGATATTTGCCGCATCCAGTGGGCGCGCGCCGGTGGGCTTGCCGCCTGAAGCGCATGCAACCCCAGCTCGACCAGTGTCAGCGGGCCTGAGTCAGGAAACCGAGAGGCTTTCCCGCGTCGGGACCATGTTTCGATGCCCTCCTCGAGCGCCCGCGCGTGCAGGGCTTCGCCGTACCCGCTGCCCAGGGCACTGCCGTGATCGAAGCTGTGGGCCAGGCGCATGACGCCGCTCGGCGCCTGGACCAGCGCCCAGTTGTAGGCGTGACGGTCGGTATTGACGATCCAGGCGTCCAACACGAGGTAGCCGACGAATACGTCGAACGCCGGCCACGCCTCGTACGGGGTTTCCGGTGGCCCGCTCAGCCCGGCGAGCGCCTGCGCGATCGCGTCCATGGTGTGTCCGTGGCCAGTGTCGGCGTCGAAGGCGTCGTCGAATTCCTCAAGCCGACTCGCTCCTGCGCTGAGCACCCACCCACTCGGCCGCACATCGCGGCTGATCGAGCCCCGGACCGGTCGGTGATCGCTGAGCTGCACCGACAGGGCCAATTCCGTTGTCGCGGCCGGCACCGTCATGAGGTGGGCCAGTTCGAATGAGATCTTCTCCGCCCAGTCGTCCCCTCGGACCAGCACGTCGGGCGTGTCTCCACGCTGTTGGCGCTGTGTGGAGAGCAACAACTCCTTGGTTCGGCGCGGCTTGAACAACCACTCTCGGCCCGCGTACGGGCTGCGTTCGGGGGGAATGAACCACCGCTTGCTTTCATCACCACCAGGTTCGCGTTCACCACGCACCCATCCCGCCCCGGCGAGGTCGACGACGGTAAATGCCACAACCCAGCGTAAACACCCATACGAGCGGGCAGGGTCAACAACGCCGGCGACAAGCACGGGGGTCTCCAACCGTGGGCCGCGGCTCAAATGAACCCCCGCGAGCGCTTTTAGCCGCGGTCCTTGTCGGTAATCGCCTGCAACGCAGAGTGATAACGGACGATCTGCATGCGCACCAGGTCGAGTTGCTGCAGTGTGGCCGCCAGCGTAGTGGTGGTGTTCCCGTAGGTCGCATAGCTCGTGGCGCCGAGGAGATCGACGCCAAGGGGCTCAGCCGGGTGGTCGCGGGCCTCGGTGATGTCGTTGCGGATCGCCTCGAGCTCGACCTCGACGCGCGCGATCAAATCCGCCGCGCGTTGCAGGTGTCGGTCGCGCTGCCGCAGCACGAGCTGTCGGCAGTGCTGCCAGGTGGGCACATTGGCCGCGGGCAGGTAGGCGTGTCCGCGGGCAGATCTCAGCGCTTGCGGCAGCAGCTCATCAGCGATCAGCAACTGCAGCGTGTCAGCGCTGATACCGCAGAGTTTCGCGGCCTCGGAGAGCTTGAGGCCTTGCGGCTCTTGAGGATTGGTCACTGGTCAGCGGCCTTTGCGTAGTACGTGCACCCGGGTTTTCGGGGCGATCAGCGGAGCACCTTTGGGGCCCTTGATGTAGTCGCCGATGTACTTGGGTTTGCGCCAGCTGTGGTTGGGGCCCCAGGCCTGCTGGCGCCAGTGGCCCGCGACGGGGAAGCGGTGGTTGTAGGTGCGGCCGGGCTCGGCGCCGGGTTCATAGGTGGCTGCTCGGGCACGCAGGTCGACGATCGTCACGGTTGAGGGTTCTCGCGGCGGTCGCTCTGGGGGCTGGTGATCATCTTCGATGTCAGCCGGTTGGGGCTCCGGGGGTCGAGGAGATCCGATGGTGCGGGTTTCGGCGACGTTGGCTTGGGCCATGAGTAACCAGGCCGCTCCTACGACGCTGACGAAGGGGTGCGCGCTTTCGGTGTTGTTGGCTTCCTCAGTACGCGGGACGTCGGGTTTGGCCATGATGGTTTGCGCTGCCCAGACCGGGGAGGTGGTGTCGGCGAGCCGTAACACCTCAGGGTTTTGGTCCTCGCGTGAGAACGGCACCAATTGGAGCAGGCCATCTGGTCTGCTCCACCACCACACGCCGTCCCAGGAGATGTCGATGATGGTGGCGACGTCTGGGGTGAGGCCTTGGGCGATGTAGGCCGGGTTGTTCAGCCCGGCCTCCACCGCGTCGGGTTTGAGTGTTCCCGAAGGGACGGTGCCCGCGGATTTCGCCCAGCACAGCATGCCGGTGGGAGCCGGTAACGCGGCTGCCGGTGTCCATTCCGGTAGGGATTGGGCAGCATCCAAAACGACGTCGACCATGTCGCGGGCGACCCAGTAGAGCTCCGCGGTGCGCAGGGCCTGGGCTTCGGCTCTGATGATGGGGGCGGTGTCGGCGAATCTCGCGATCAGACGTTGGATCCTTTTCGCCGTGGCGATGTCGTGCGCTGAGGCATCCGGCGGTGGTGGGACCTTGTACTGGTCGAATGAGATCTCCGCTGTGGCCTCGAGCGCGCTGCACCACTGCCGGCGGATGATCGGAACGCTCGTCGCCGCCCAGGGCGCGCCGCGCCGCCGGCTCATGGCAGCTCGGGGACTGAGTCGATGCGCCTGCTTTCCGCGGCGCTGACGATCAGGCACTTGATGTGGGCGAGCCGCATGCCAAATATTCTGCGACACCATCCGCCCCGGCCGGGCGGCACCTATCGACATTGTGTGGCACGGACGGCGAAGAGATCGCGCGCTCAGTCGCTCTGGCAGGCCGCAGCCGCGGCCGCGCGGTCTTTGACGGTGATCGGCAGCTGGTACTTGACGGTGACGGTGAGATAGCGGATGACGTAGGGGCATTTGTCGATCGCGGGTAGCCATTCGGACAGGGTGGAGTCGCCTTTGCTGCTGTTGGCTGAGCTGGATACCGCGACGAGTTCGGTCATGTCGTTGGCGAAGATCCGGCGCTGCTGCAAATCCCATTGGGCCGCACCTGCATTCCAGGAAGCCCGCAGCGGCACGATGTGATCGACCGCCACGTGTTTGAGGTCGACGATTTGCCCGGTGTAGGGATCGGGCTCTAGCCGGCCCGCGATGACCTTGCAGTTCCGCGTTCCCGGCTTGTATTCGATGTCGTGTAACGCGGTGTGCAGCAGGCGGTTGCGGGTGTCGCAGCCGGTGTGATCGAGGGGATCGTTCCAGGCGGGGCCGAACACGCAGCCGTGTCCTTTTCCGCATCCGCGGTCATACCCGGGTGCGGGGTTTATCTGGTCGACGATGCGTACCTGTGCGAGTAGGCCGGCCACGGAGCCAGTCGCCCGCGGCGGCGCCGCTGGGCCGGCTTGGCTGACACCGAGGTGGGCGCAGCCGACAGTGATCGCCGCGGCCGCAGCCACGGCCCACCGGCTGGCGCGGTGCCTTCGGGTTGTGGTCTCGGTGGCGTGCACGTTGCCGACCGTAACGCCGTCTCATGACAGGGCGATCAATTCGTCCGTCGGCACAGCGCGGTTGCCCCTTGGGGCGTCGAGCTGTTGCGTCGGTGATGTCGGTTCGGTCGTCGATAATGGGCTGGTGTCTGAGCCTTTGCACAGTAGTCGGCAGGCGCCGAAACTGCCTCCCGCGCGAATCCAAGATCTGACGATGTTGGTTCGAGTTCCTGGCCGGCCCGAGGCGATCCGCGCGTTCACTGATGCCGAGCACGCTCTCGCCGAGCACTATGCCTCCCAAGAAGGGGGCGTGATTACCACGCTCGGGAGTGACTGACACTGCTATACGCGGCGGACGCCACGATGGGTGAGCATGAAAGAGGTGGGCGGTGGATCGATTTCAGCCGCGCGGTGTTCGAGTTCGCGTGCGTTCTGGCTGCCACGAAGTCCGACGGCTGGCCGGATGATCCGTGGGAATTCTGGGAGAAGCCGTGGCATTGGGACAACGCGCATGCGCTGTGGGAAAGGCTCGGCAAGCCGCGGCGGCCCCACCCGAGGTGGGCCCGTTTCGTTCACGCGGTGGACACCCATGGCGAGGTTGCGGCACTTGCTGAGCTGGAGGAGTCCGGCGCGCTCACTCCGCTGTGGTGGGAGAACGACAGTGAGTGGTCGGCCTTCGCGGCTGCTTTTGCAGCGGCGGGTCACCGCTACGTCGCCGCGGCGCCGTTCCTGGGCGAGGGCGACACCGGCCTGGTGTTTCGCTGGGTCTTCGACGAACCACATAGAGCCTGGGTGGAGCTCGGCCGGCCCCGGCCACATGCGCGTGGCTGGGCCGAATTCGTGATCGGGTGGAGGTTCGTTGAGCCGACATCTCGAAATGACTGACGGGAGGTGGCGCCGGTACGATCGACGCGAGCGGTTCTTCCGAGGCGGCGATGACGCCCCGCGGAGCGCTCGGCGATGGCTATCTTGTAATGGCGCTCGAAAGCTCCCCTTCAGCATCAACTTTCGTGAGGATTGCTGTGCGCGACGAATTGTTTTCCGGCTTCAGCGAAACCGGGTGGGATGAGGCACCCTGGGATGCCGAACCCAGGTTCACTGCCGACGAGCTGCAGATTCTGCTCAATCCGACGCTATCGGCCGCGGAGGCCGCCGAGCGCGTCGGCTGCGTGGTGCGCGACGTTCTTCGGCTGCGCCGAACAGCCTAAAAGCAACAGGCTGACACCCGTGACTTTCAGCGCTGTTCTGAATCCCTGTGTGGCAGTGAGTCGCTTGCGCCTGATGCTGCGCGCATGAGGACGTCGGTGGCAACGACGAGGTCACCGCGTTGTTCGACGAGGCCGTTGCGGCGCAGCTGGCCGAGGTAGGTCGAAAAGGTGCCGCCACTGACGCTCACATCGGCTGCCTGGGCGATCTGATCTCTGGTCAACCCGTTCGGGTAGGCGTCGATGGCTGCTTGGAGCATTCGCGCCGCTCCGGCGCGCAGGATGCCGAGGTAGTGCTGCTGGAGCTCTTGGGCGGTCATGGGTTTGGGCCGGTGGCCGACGTATTGCCAGCCGGCCTCGGTCAAGGTGAACCCGGTGGCGTTTTCATCGATGAGTCCTGCGCGGCGCAGTTGTCCGAGGTAGGTCGACCAGGTGCCGCCGGTGTGCTTCATTCGCGCGACCGTGGCCCACTGGGATTTGGTGAGTCGCAGCGGGGCCATTCGAGCCAGCGCGGTGATCATGCGGTGCGCTCCGGAGCGAAACCGCAACGGCGCGTCACTGTTTGGTTCGGCCGGTTGGCCGAGGGTGGTGGGGGAGCATGGGTCGCCGTTGTGCTGTGCGGTGGCAGCGTTGGTGGGGCGTGGTTGGCTCGGGTGCTTGGGCTCGGCAGGCCGTGTCGAGGATGTGGTCTCGTGCGCTGGTGCGGTAGGCGGTGCCGGCGCGGTGGTGAGGGTGTGCAGTGCCGAGTTGATCAGTTCGGCCGCTGATCGCAGTGACTTGACGACGTGGGGGTCTTCGTGACGTCGTGTCTGAAGGTCGGTCAGTTGTGCGCGCAGTGTGGCGATTTCACTCTCGCGCTGCTCGAGGAGCTGCGCGGCGGCGGACGCCTGCTGGGTCGCCTGGTCTGCGCGTGCGCTGGCGGCGGCGAGTTGGCTGCGCAGGGACTGTATTTCGGCGTGAAGAGTGTGTGGGTCGTTGTGGTGGGCGCGTTCTCGTGTTGCGGCGATCTCTGCGCCGAGTTTGTCGAGGTCGATGTCGGCGCGTTTCTTCGGGACCACCCGTGTTTGTCCTGGCTTGGGTGTGGCGTGCGAATCGAAGGTGCTGAACATCGGAAACGTTGTGCGCTTGAGGATTCGGAGGAACCCGGGGCTCCACACCCATCCTTCGCCTACGGCCAGTGATGGCAGGGATGCTATGACTTGGCGGGCGGTGGTGTCGTCGTGGTCGGCGTTGACGTTGATCCAGTCTTGGACGGCTTTGATCGAGCGGGGTCCGGTCATGCGGAGCAGGATCACCGTCTCCATCAGTTCCAGTACGGATTTTGCGGTTTCTTGTGCGCGCTGACTGACCACTGTGAGGCCCAGGCCGCGGTGGCGGCCGCGTTTGGCGAGGTCTTCCATTGCACCCAAAAGTCGCGCGGTGTCGGCTGATACGCGCTGGGGGATGAGGACGTCGGCTTCTTCGATCACCACGTGGAGGGGGTCGCGGTTGCGGTGGTAGAGCCGTTCGGCGAATGCGGTGGCAAATGTGCGTGCTTGTGCCTTGCTCATGTGTGATAGGTCCAGCACGGCGGGGATCCGGTCGTCGACGATGAGGTCTGCGAGTAACTGGCCGGCGGTTGGTTCCAGGGGTACGTCGTGGTGGTCTCCGCCGAAGATGACGAAGGGCAGGCCTGGGCCCTTGCCGTCGGCGCTGGAGCGGATGCCCCACCAGTCGCCTTTGACGTCGAGTACGACCACTGGCAGGCCGGCGGTGTGCATGAGTTCGACGAGTCGGTGTGTGACGGCGGATTTTCCGCCGCCGCGGTTGGCTAGTACCGCGACACCGGCGGTCACGATTTCAGGTGGCAGCTGGACGCCAGGCGCGAGGTCGATTGCGCCTGGTCTTGTGGTGTCGGCCTGGGTGCTCATGCTGGCCTCATGGGGCGACGATAGCGCCGTAGAGCGACGTTGCGGCTTTTTACCTGACGCGGGTGGTGGCGGCTGCGACGAAGGCTGTGCAGGCGGCGGGGTCTTTGCGGCCGGTCGCGGATTTGAGGCGGCTGTTGGCGTCGACGCCGAATGGGTGGACGGTGTCGATGGCTTGGCCGACGTTGTCTGCGGCCAGGCCGCCGGCGAGGATGACCGGCAGCGGGTGGAGGCGTTCGACGATGCGACGGCTGGTGGTCCAGTCGTGCGTGAGGCCGGTGCCGCCCAAACGGGTTTCGGTGCGGCTATCGAGCAGGAGCGCGTGGGCGGCGGTGGCTGCTTCGTCGGCTTCGTCGATGCTCTGCGAGCCGGTGATGTGCACGGTGCGAATAATGCGGCGGTGTGCGCGGTGGCGCCAGAGTTCGCGCGCGGCAGTGGCGGTCAGCTCGCCGTGGACTTGGATGGTGTCGACGCCGAGGAGGTCTGCCACTTCGCAGATGCGGGAGGCCTCCGTGAGGTGGGTGACCAGCACCGTGGAAACGAACACCGGGGTGGCCGCGGCGAGGTGTTGGGCTTGTTCGATGTCGAGTTCATCTTCGCTGAGGTGTGTGGTGCCAACGATCAGTCCTATTGCGTCGGCGCCGGCGGTGACCGCGGCCGCCAGGTCGTCAGTGGTGCCGATGCCGCAAATCTTCACGCGCACAGCAGGATTCATGGCGGCGGGTAGTTAGTCGCGTTGGGCGCGTATGTAGAGGAAGAACGGTTGGGTGTTCAGTGCGTGGAGCAGCTCGGCGTCGATGTCAGCGGTGGGCTGGATCTGTGGTTCTTCGACGGTGTCGATGCTGAAGCCTGCGCGTCGGAGTTCACCGAAGATGCTCGATAGGGGCCGGCGGTATGACTGGGCTGTCACCTCGAGGCCACCCCAGTTCCACACCTCGCTGACCAGCTGCGTGCGGTGGTAATCCGCGCGATCTGACAACAGCCATCCGGTGATGGGGTGGTGCATGGAGAAGACCAGCGTTCCGCCGGGCTTGAGGCAGCGGTGAAGCTCTCGCATCAGCGGAGCCCAGTCTTGGATGTAGTGCAGGACTAGCGAGGCCACGACGACGTCCACGCTGGCGGGTGGGGCGATGTCGGTGGGCTGGTCGAGGTCGACGAGTTCGAACTGGGCCGCAGTGCCGAGCCGTTGACGGGCGAGCTCGATCATTTGCGGCTCGGCGTCAACGGCGAGGACCTCGGCGGCTCGTTGGACCAGATGGGTGGTCAGGCCGCCGGCGGCGCATCCCAGTTCGAGAACGTGTTTTCCGCTCAAATCGCCGGCCAGTTCAAGGATGGTGGGCCGGTCGTATTGGTTGTTGACCGGATTCTTCACCGACCAGGCGGCGTAGGCGCTGGCGTGGTCTTTGAACAGCGAGGTGGCGGTCATTGGCTTCATCGTAAGCACCGCGGGCACCCAGTTTGCGCCAAGCGATGTCGCTTCCGGGCCTCTTCTCGTCTTTCGGAGTCGCGTCGAGTCGCGTGGTGAAGTCGCATAGAGTCGCTTTTGGCTTCTAGGCTGGCTTTGTGGCGAATTTGTTGAAGGCGCTTCTCGACGAACGTCACATGCACGCTTACTCCGAATTCATCGCTGAATATAAGCGCGTGGCCCGGGAATTAGACCTGCCCCGCAATGCCGTTCCGCCCACGAAATCGCAGTATTACCGCTGGGTCGGAGGTCAGGTGCGGACCCTTCCCCAAGGGCATCACTGTGTGGTGCTCGAGCAGATGTTCTCGGGCTGGACGGCCAAAGAGCTGTTCGGCCACGGACAGCCTCGCGGCCCATCAGTTGCAGTGGATGACGATGTGCTCGCCGGGATCGGGCCAGGCCTAGATCCTGCGCTGTTGGGAGGGCTCTGGGCGACGGGCTACCTGATCAGTGGCGGCTACCGGCACGTCGATCTGTCGACGGTCACCGTGCGGGGAGCGGGGATCGTGTCCCGCAACTATCCGCCGGCGCCGCGCTTTGAAGGTCATTCGGCCGGGCACGAAACCGATGTGACCGCACGGCTGTTCGGTCGACACCTGATGGGTCATTTCCGTAATCACAACGACCGCTACTTCTTTGGCTCGCTGCATCTTGTGATGCTGCCCGGTGAAACGATTCTCGACGGCTACTACACCGGTTTTCTCAATGACGCTGCGGTAGTGGCCCATCCGTGGCGGTGGGTGCGGGTCGATCCACACTCAGTCGAGGGCGTCGACCTCGATGCGGTCACCTTGGACGATCCCGGCGCTGTCTATGACACCCTCGCCGGGCGTAACCAGTTCGACGGGCCGCTCGCGCTCTCAGACATCGTCGACTCTGCCTGAACGCAGGCCGCAAGACGCGTTAGCCGAGTCGCGTCGAGTCGCGCGATGTGGCGGGACGAAATACGACTTGGTACGCGACCAAACGGGTCTGCAAGACGTCGCGGAACGACCGCCCGATCGCGCATTGTGTCGCTATGTCACCGATATCGAGTAGTGGTGCGGTAGGGGCCGGGACCTGTCCAAGCCAAGGGGTGAAGCCCTCGGGCGCTGCCGTGCTGCCCTGCATGCTTTGGACTACACCCCAGCAAAAAACCTAGCGCAATGTTTCAAACCATTGCACCGCTGTGTTTTTGTTGGTAGCGTCTGCACCCATACCCACCAGGCCCAGGCAAGGAGACCGCGCCCCGTGAGCGCCTCAGAACCACCCCCAAGGACGCCGGAAAACAGCGCGCCAAAGCACAGCGCCCGTGCATCACGGCCCACTGCCGCAGTCCGCTGGGCACCCCTCGGCGCCACCGCCCTGTGCCTGCTGCTCACCGGCTGGCCCCATTCGCCGACCCGACTCCGCCCCCAGCGATTGTTATCGAATCGTTATTGGCGAGTTGTCGTTTTTTCCTTTGCTCACTTTCGTGACTTTCCGCGTTTGACCTGTTGGAATTTTTCTGTACCCAGCCTCGGTGCCGGGGCAAAGGCATAGGGCGTTCGGAGGACCGATGGGAATGGAAAGGCTCGCCAGCAGGCCCGTTGTGGCTGTGGCTGCTGGTTGCGCGCCGGCCCTGCCCCACACGCAGCTCAGCTGCGCGGCGCGTACCGATCGAGGCTATGTCGACCGCAGGGATTTGCTGGGAGTTGCGACGCCGTTACACCGGGGCGCCGGGAGGCCGTTGGCGGGCGCGCTGGTAGGCCGCTTGGTATTCCTCGACGCTGATTCCGAGCCGTTGTGCGAGCTTGGCCGCGTTGGTGTCAGTGAGTGCCGCGTCGGCGCGTTCGATGCCGCGCAGCGTGGTGGTGGCGATCTTGGCGGCCGCGGCCAGCTCGGGCTGGGTCAGCCCTTTGAGGACACGCCAGTCACCGGGGTAGCGCTCGTCGGCGGGGATGGTCACAACCTGCTCGATCGGAGTGTCGAGGATGCGCATAACGCGGGCAAGCAGATCCACCTGAGGGGTTCCCTTGCCGCCTTCCCAGTTGAAGATGGTCGCCGGCGAGACGTCGGCGACCCGGGCGAGGTCGCTGACGCTGATGCCGTTGTGACGGCGGATCTCGGCGAAGGTCTGTGCGTTGAAGCCACGCAGCACACGGCGCGTCATACGAGGTCTACGGCCTGGCGCGTCATAGCTAGACAGGTTCACCGAGGGCTCCCGAAAATTGTTAATCCTAGTGTCTTACTTTATCGTCTTAGTTTAGAGTATGGTGTGCGTAAGACCGGCTTAATGAGGAGGATTTGGTGAAACTGCCTCACGCACTTGGGCATCGCCCAACGCCTCAGATGCCCTCCCTTGCCGGGTTCGAGCCATGCTTCGCCCCCATTCCCACCTCGCGGATCAAGCAGCCCGCCCAGGCCGTGCGTCCCGTGTACTGGTGGACCACTGAACTGCGCCGGCGCGGCGATCTGCTGCTTGGCGTGCACTTCGATGCCAATCAGCTGGCGGCGCGCGTGAGTGTGCGACTGGCCTCGTATCGCCTCGTCGAGGTGGTGCGCAGCAACGACCACAACCCTGCGCTTCCCCATGACGTGCCCACCCTGCTCGCCGAAGCGGTGTGGCGCCTGGGTGCCCTCGGGTGGACTGAGCAGCTCGACGAGCTCCTGGACCTGCTGCGCGGGCTCGGCTTGATGAACGCGCCGGCGCCGATCCGTAAGTGCGTGGCGCCGATTCCGGGGCGGGTGTGCCAACCCGACCGCGGGGTGCGTATCGCGTACTGGTGGGCGCTGGCGTTGCTGCGCCAGGGGTGGCAGCTGCACGCCTGCGGCGAAGATGTTGCTCGGTTTGGGTTCGTTGCCGAGATTCCGGCCCCGGACGGCGAGCCGAGGCTGGTCGTCTACCCCGGGGATATGGCGCCGGACGGCACCGAGGCCGCGGCGCTGGCCAACCACCTTGTCCGGCTTAGCACCCGCCAACGCCAGCTGGTGCGGCAAGCCATCGCCGACCCTGCGGCAGGGGAAGGACGGATCTTGTGATGTTTCTTGGCGCGCAGGGCTTTTCGAAGGTGGTGGTACGGCTGCTGAGCTAGCTGCGCCCGCCGCGGACGCGGCGCTTTTCGCACATGTCAATAGCGATGACCCTGTCCCAGAAAACAGAGAACCCCCCGAAGGGGGCTAACTCTGGGATTTGGACGACGAAGGTACCAGCTTCGCGCCCAAGGGTCTTCCCCCCTGAAGGAGGAGATGACTTTGCTGAGTCAATCTCAGGGTAGAGGCTACCCATCAGCGGAATCAAGCCTTTCTGCCCTCAATGTCCGTTCCACGGTGCTGACGTGCACCAACACCGGCCTAGACGCGGCCGCAGGGGCCGTCGCCGCCTCCTTGGGCCTCAGTCGGCCCGCATCCGCGGCCTTCGCTGACTGCCCGCTGTGCGGCAAGGAGCCGATCGAGCCAGTCCGGGTGGACGGCCAATGGGCCTGCCGTAGTTGCACCAGCTCCTGCCTGCTGTGCAGCTGGCCGTGCGTGCCTGGCGACGAGGCGTGCGCCGAGTGCATCCGGCACCTGGGCCTGGACCGGCAGGCGGTGCTGGTATGAGCACACCAGCGCTGTTCGTCGAGGCGAGCACCATCGAAGACCTCTCAACACCCGCCGAGCTGATGGCGGCCCCCGCGGGCCCTTACCAGTGCGCCGAGCTGGCTATCTGGGAGGAGTTGACCCGAAGCCTGACCGCCTATCCGCGCATCTGGGGATCGGTCGAAGAGGGCGCGATGCTGCTGGGCGAGGAGGTCGACGAGCTCTGGGAGGACGTACGCGCCAACCGCATCGACCACGCCCGCATTGAGGCTACGCAGGCCGGCGCGATGGCCGTCCGGTTCATCGCCGACCTCTACAACCCCATTGGGCCCGCCGGCGACCGGTGTCGTGCCGCACTGGCCGAGCAGCGCGCCGTGCGCGCGGCCGTGGGCCCCAGGCGCGCCTTGTCGTCGAGCCACGAGGGATTCGGCTTCCTGCGACGCGAATACGACGCGCTGTGGTCAGCGATTCGTTTCGACGATCCCGCCCGGCCCGCTGCCGCGCGAGTAGCCGGCATGGCGGTGCGGTTTATCGCTGAAATTACGAGCACACCAATGGTATTGGGGCGTGCGCGATGATGATGGTGATCCGTGAGCAGCAGTGGCGCAAGCAGGCCGTGTGCTACCTGGAGACCTCGGATGCCCCGGAGTTGTGGACCCCTGAGCATCGGCCCAAGCAGGATGTGCGGGTCCACCTCGAGCAGATGTGCCGGCGCTGCCCCGTGGGGCGGCAATGCGCGGGTGACGCAGTCGCCTCTGGGGCCGAGAGCGGGCTGTATGCCGGCGTGTGGGTGCCCGAGCGCCGCAAGAAAACTCAGTGGGCTCTAGCGATGGCCAGGTTGGGTGAGATCGCTGGCCTGCAGGCGGGTTCAGGTGAGCTCACCGGGCTGGGGGTCTCGGCATGAACGCGACCAAATGTGCACCCCCGCGGCGGCCGCGGCCGCAGTCGCAGGATTTCGCTTCGTTCGTGTCTGCGGTCCGGTTGCATCTGTGCGCTGTGGGTGAGGATCCCGAGACGCGTACGCGTCACGTCGCGGCGGTGTTGGCGTTCACACCCATCGAGCGTGTCGGTCAACGGATGCGGATTCACTTCGAGGACGGGCCCACCGCCTTATGGATGGCGCAGGCTCTGGCGCACAAGGATGTCGAGTTGATCGACGTCGGCGCCGACGGCGGCACGATCGTCATCGCCAATCCGCAAACCGTGTTGGGCCGCTATGGCTTTCGTGATGGTCGGTGGCTGTTCGGGCAGGGCATGCCCGCAGCGGTGGGAGTCAGCCGCGGGGCGGTGCATGCCGCGGCGCATTTCAATCGACAAGGGATGAAGGTGGCGTGCCCGAGCGCGTCGATGATGCTGACGCTCACCGCGGTGATGTCGCGGTTAGGAATCCACGCGAAGCCCACTGACGGGCGCCCGCGCGCCGCGGTCGGCCCGGGCCGTGTTCCTGAGGCGTTGGCGCGGCTGGGTATCGCCGACGTCGGCGCGCAGTATCGGCGGCTGCGTGAGAACACGTTGGGGGACCGATCATGAATGAGGTTGCGACAACACCGAATACGCGATCGATCAACCACCGAATCACCGCGCACCGGATGCGCAATCGTGGCCAGTCACCTGATGCGATCGCCGACTACTTGCGGGTCACTCCCCGCTCGGTGCACCGGTATTTGTCGTTGCCTTGTCCAGAACCGCCGCCGGCCAGCGAGGAAGTGGACTTGGTCAGCTTCGTCTCAAAGGGGGCGTGCGCTGCGTTTCCCGAGGTCGACTGGCTAAGCCGTAGTCCGTTGGTGCAGGCCGAAGCCAAGGCGATCTGCCAGTACTGCCCGGTGTTGGACGAGTGCCGCAGCTATGGGCTGAACAAGGGCCGTGATCAGCGCGGTGTCCTGGGCGGGATGACCATGGCCGAACGTGTCCGTGAGTTGCGTCGCCAACGGCGGCGCAGCGCGCAGCGGCCAGGAGTCGTCGCCGAAGACCAGGGGGCGGCATGAGGGCGGCCGGCGGCACGGCGAGACGAGCGCCGGCGGCGGCGGGCAGCGGGGCACCTGCCGATGGGCATGACGCGTACCGGCGTGGGTTGTGCGTGGACTGCAAAGCCACCTGGCACTCACCGGGCCGGACCCGATGCGATGCCTGCCACGACATCTATGCCGGCGGCGGCGTGGAGCGCACACCGGGTGCGCGGCGAGGAAGGACCACAGCAGCATGACGATGAGTGTGAGTGTCACCGCGGCGGCGGCCAACGCGGGCGGCTACATCGACGCGGTGCGCGTCGAGGAGTTGTTCGTCGATCCGTCCTATCAGCGCGCGGTCGATATGGGCCGGGCCCGCAAGCTGGCCGCCGGCTGGGATCGCCGGCTGGCCGGGGTGATCGAGGTCAGCGATCGCGGTCACGACCACAACCCGCGCTACGCGCTGGTTGATGGCCAACACCGTTGGGAGGCTGCGCGATTGCGTGACCCCCAGGCCACGATGGTGGCCCGCATCCATGAGGGTCTGACGGTAGCTGACGAAGCCCGGTTGTTTGATCGGCTCAACCGGGAACGGCGGCGCCCGTCCACCTGGGATCACTGGCAGGCCCGCAAGGCCAGCGGTGATCCTGACGTGCTGGCGATTGAACGCGTCGTGACCAGTTTGGAGCTGCAGATTCATCACGCACCCAAGGCCGGAAACGTGCGCTGCACCGCGACATTGGAGAAGCTTTTTGCCCTCGGCGGCGCCGATCTCATTCGCGACACCCTGGAATTGATTTTTCAGGTGTGGGACCTGCGCATGGATGCCTACGATGCGCCGCTTGTCCATGGCATCGGCTTGATCCAACACCATCTGGGCGACCGTATCGATCCGGAGCGGCTGGCCGACACCCTGCTGGGTGTGCTTCCGCCGGCCCTGCGCACCCACGCTGCCGCGTTGGGGGAGACCCTGACCGGCACCGCAGGTGTGCGGATGGCGATCACGATCATGGTGCTCTACAACAGGAACCGCCGCGTACCAGGACAGCGTGTCTTGGTCTGCGCGCGCACCTTCGGCGGCGGGGCGCGCAACGCGCGCTCACGTCCCCTGCCAGCCAAAAGCGCCTGAGTCGCAGGGCTTTTCACTCATAAGAGGTGTGTTGTGACATTGATGTTGGATCTTCACCTGCCGCACTGGCATCGCCCCGAGCGCCGAGCGCACTTCTCGTCGGATCGGCGCTACCGGTACTGGCTGAGCTGCCGGCGTGGGCCCGGGCCGGCACTGATGTTCATCTCCTTGAACCCGTCGGCCGCCGACGAGCACCGC
This sequence comes from Mycobacterium sp. TH-M82, assembly GCF_057473605.1. NCBI lineage: Bacteria > Bacillati > Actinomycetota > Actinomycetes > Mycobacteriales > Mycobacteriaceae > Mycobacterium > Mycobacterium sp. TH-M82. Next base: position 42,702 of record NZ_JBYCKY010000724.1, read on the forward strand.
GACGACCCCACATCGCGGCGTGACATCGGGTTTGCCGACGGTTTCGGCTACAGCGCGGTCACCTTGACCAACCTGTACGCCGCGCGGGCCACCAACCCCAAAGACCTTGGCGGCATGGATGATCCGATCGGGACCAGCGACGATCCGCAGTACGACAATGACGCTCAGCTCGACGCCCAGGCCGCCGCGCACGACGTGATCGTCTTGGCCTGGGGTGCTGACGCCGACCCGGCGCGGGCCCGGGCCGTGGCCAGCCGGATGTGGCGGATCTGTCAGGCCACCGGCGGCAGCCTCGCCGTACTGGGCTGGACCTGCAGCGGACAGCCGCGCCACCCGCTATATCTGCGCAAAGACACGCCGCTGCAATGCCTGACTGCACGAGCGCACCGCGACATGATCGACGTCGACCCGCGGTGGTCTGCACTGCTGACAGACAGCGATGCGCTCGCTGGGTTCGACAGCGTGGTGGCACAGTGAGCGCGCCGCACTACGCCACGCAAGACACCGCGGCGGATGCGGTGGCAATCGCTGACCATATTGTGGCGGTCCTGGGGCGGCGGATCTACCGTGCAGCGCGCGAGATCGCCCTGCAAGACGGTATCGAACAGGTCTTGCAGGAGCACGACTTTCGGGTTGAGCGGGAATTTCGGCTCACCCAGCGCGACCGGCCCGACTTCCTCGTTGATGGTTGCGTGGCTCTCGAGGTCAAGATGCGGGCCAGCGGTTCGTCGGTGCTGGCGCAGTTGGCCCGGTATGCCGCGCATGAGCGGGTGGGGGCGCTGGTGGTCGCGACGCCGCGGCTGTCCTCGCTGTCGGGGATGCCCGCCGAAATTTTCGGGGTGCCGGTGCGGATGGTCGCGCTGCCGGGGCCGGGGTTGGTGCTGTGACGGCGCGCGTCGTCGGTCAGTACCGGTGGGCCCCGGAAGGGGTGTGGGAGATCGAGGCAGAGCCCGACGTCATGATCCGCATCAAGCGGATCTTTCCGCGGGTTGCCGCCACCACCCGTGGCACGGTCACGCTGACGGGCACTCTCGAGGTCGCGCGGGATTTGGAATGGCTGACCGACCGGTGGCCCATGAAGGCCTCGTTGCAGGATCGCCAGCGGCTGCGGGCGATGGCCGGCGAGCATCGGCGCGCCGAAAGCGCTGTGCAGCATGTTCTTTCCGGCGGCGCGCTGTCGGTCGATGCGGGCCCTGGATGGGTGTCGCCGGCGGTGCCGCTGCGGGGCTATCAGCGCACCGCGCGGGATCTGGTGTGGGCGACCGGCGGGGTGCTGGTTGCCGACGAGCTCGGGATGGGCAAGACGTTCACCAGCCTGGCGCTGTTGGAGCGGCCGCAGGCGCGCCCGGCTCTCGCGGTCACGTTGACCGGCACGATGCCCAAGCAGTGGCGGCGCCAGCTGGCCACCTTCTACCCTCAGCTCACCTCGGTCGAGGTCAAGACCGGGCCGATTCATTCGCTGCGGCGCCGCGGGCGCACCGCGGATCTGATTGTGATGAGTTACTCGAAGCTGGCCAAGTGGCAGCACCACCTCAAAGGTGTTGTGAACACGGTGATTTTCGATGAGGTGCAGGAACTGCGCCGGGACCAATCCGACCGGTATAAGGCCGCGATGACCGTGGCCCGCGAGGCCACCTACCGTGTTGGTCTGTCGGGGACCCCGATCTACAACTACGGCGGGGAGATCTACAACGTCATCGACGTCCTGCGCCCGGGCGCGTTGGGCGACCGCTATGAGTTCGCGCGGGAGTGGTGCCACACCTCGGGGCTGGACACCAAAACCCAGGTGTATGACCCGACGGCGTTGAGATCATATTTGACCTCGCAGGGTCTGTTGCTGCGGCGCACGCTTGAAGAGGTCGGTATCGAGGTTCCGCCGATCATTCCGATCGAGCAGTCGGTGCCGTCGGATCCCAAGGTGCTCAGCGAGATAGAGGGTAATGCGGTTGCGCTGGCCCGGCTGATCTTGGACCAGTCTGCTAACCCTCGCGAACGCTGGACGGCGGCAGGTCAATTCGACTGGATGATGCGTCAGCACACCGGAATTGCCAAGGCGCCGTTTGTTGCCGACTTCGTGGAGCTGCTGTTGCAAAGCGAACAGCGGGTGATCCTGCTGGGGTGGCATCACGCCGTGCATGACATCTGGGCCGAACGGCTGCGCTCCTACCGGCCGGCGATGTACACCGGGCGCGAGACGGACAGGGAAAAAGAGCGGTCCTTAGACGATTTCATGGCCGGTCGGGCCCGAGTGCTGATCATGTCGCTGCGTTCGGGGGCTGGTATCGACGGGCTGCAAGAGGTGGTCAACACGCTGGTATTCGGGGAGCTGGATTGGTCCCCGGGCGTGCACAAGCAGGCCATGGGGCGGCCTGGGCGGCCCGGACAGACCAGGCCAGTGCGTGCCTATTTCGCGACCACCGATTTCGGGTCTGATCCGGTGATGCTCGAGACGCTCGACATCAAGACTTTGCAGGCCGATGCGCTCATCACCGGTTCTGGTGATGGCGTGCGCAAGCCGGCCCCGGATCGGATGACCCCGGAGCGCTACGCGCAGATCAGGCGATTGGCCGCCCATGTGGTGGAGCAGGCCGATCGGTTACCGGCAATGGAGAAAACAGCGTGAGACAGCACGATGGGGCTTCGGTGAATACGGTTGCCGCGCAGCGTCGTCGGCAATTGGTCACTGCGCGAGCTCAGCAGGGCGGGGTTGAGGTCGATCCGCGTTGGCTGTCGCCGCCGTCCGGTGCCGGCGCAGTTGCCGCCGATGCCGCCGACACTGCGACGGTGACCCGATGAGTGGCTATGGCGAATCGCGGTTTGCCATCGCGGCGGCCAGCGATGGATTTCAGTCGCGTTGGCACGCGGTGGATGTCGCCGTTTTCGGGCCTCGCGTCGCGGCAGGTGTCGAAGAATGCTACCGGCCCGAAATCTATGCAGTGTGTGGACAACGCTGCAACCACATCGCCACGCGGTTAGGCCCCTTCACCTACGGCAGCCGTTGGCTGGCCTCGCGGCGCTGCGAGCGGTGCGGCTGGGTGGTGGCGTTGAGCCGAGGCACAGTGGAACAAGAAATCGCGCACTACCTCCCTGATGGCGCGCATCGCGATGTCATCGCCGCCACCGCGGGTGGCTACCCCGATCTGCTGCGGCGCATCTTCGTGGCGATTCTGGCTGATGCCCCGCCCGGGCGAGCTGGTGAGCCTGGGCATCGTTCGGATCTGCTCGCACACGCGGCCCGGCACCGCCCCGTGGTCATGGTCTGCCAGGCCTGCAACGAGAGCTCGAGCGCTGCAACGGCCCATGGCGAGGAGACCCTGTGCTGTCCCGACTCTGCCGTGGTCTGCGCCGAGTGCACGTTCAGTGCTGGGCCGTGGGCGGGGGAGCGCGAGGGCGTGCCGACCGGTGAGTGTGTCGTCGGCGCCCCGTGTTCGGTGCTGATCACCCTGGCCCACCACTACGGCGTGGATGTTGCCGACGGCAGCGATGCCGAGCCGCCGGGGCGCGCATTGTCGATGCCCCCTCGGCTCTGAGGTTCCCGCACCCGGCAGGGGTGCAGCTGAAATCGGAAAGGAGTTCTCATGTCATCCGCCAAGAGCGCTGACGGTGCGGCCACCAAAGGACGACCGTCCGGCCATCGTGGCTGGGTCGTCTGTGATCCCGCTGGCTACCCGTACGCCTGGTATCGCAGTGATCAGGCTACAGAGCCCGCGACGGCCATGGCCCTGCTCGAACCCGACCCCCTTCTGCGACAGCAGATGACCGACGCCGGGTGGTCGGTACGCGTCGGCAGCGGCGTCGACCTAGCGCTCGGCGCCGAGCTGACCAAGGCCACCGCGTGATCTGCGCCCGACCCAACAGCGGGTGCTTGCAACAGTTAGCACCAGGCGGTTGGGGTCCCGGTTGTCCGGCCCGACAACCGGGGCCGACCTGGGCTTTTCCCCACGCCCATGGAGGGGCTAGCGCGCCAGCAAACACGGTTTCGAGGGCGTGGAGCCCTTCGGTGCCGCCGGTCGGCCGCCAGCAAACAATGCGTAGAAATGGTGCTCTACCAGCGGTTTTAATTGGCAAATCGTCGGTGGGGGCAGCTCAGCAAACACGATTTCAGCGACTCCGAGCCCCCGTATGACGCCGAGCTAGAGCCAGCAAACAGGAAAGTTCGTGTCGGTCCGCCTTCATCGGTCAAAGGCATGGTCGGATGAAGCCGACGACTCGGATCAGGAAGCCACGTCGGAAAGGAGGCAATAGCCGCCCAACATCCCCGAACACCAGGGGAGAGACGCCACAAAAAAATAGCGGGACCAGAAAACAGAAACCCCCCGGAAGGGGGATCTGGGAATCGATCAGAAGGTCGAATTCGGAGCGCCAACTCCGAGTTTCGTGAGGTCCGAAGCGCCAACTTCGAATCTCGGTCCCCGTGCTGAACAGGGAGAACTGCGTGACAAGTAGTTCCCAGGGTAGCTCTTACCCAGGACACAATTCAACGTATTCAGGCGAAGTGTCGCAGAAACACCGTCTGAACTGCTCAAAGACGCCACATGTCGGCGCGCGCCGGCGCGGCGGAGGCCGGCCGCAGGAAGTTTGCCGGCATCGACAGCGGGTGACGTTTTCCGACGCCGAAATGGTGCGCGGCCGCGTCGAAACACACGCTGCCCAGCTTGGCCTGCGAGGCGCCCGACGCCACGTCCTGACCGCGGTACTCAAGCTGCTGTGCGGCTGGAGCCGAATCACCGACGACCGGGTAGCACTCGGACAACTCGTCGAGCTCATCGCCGCCGGCGGCGGCCGACGCTACGACCTCAAAACCGTCGGGCGCGCGCTAGCGGCGTTGGCGGCCGACGGGCTGATCGTCTATCGGGCAGCCCAAGGCCGCAACACCCGCGCAATGGTGGCGATCAACGACCAATTCACCGGTGATATCGCCGTGCTCGCCCGGGATCGCGACGGCCGGGTCATCACCTCGGGCAGCCACTGCGAGCCCGATTCGGTCACCTTTTCGCGGCGCCTTCCTTATAAGAACCAATCTCTCTACCCCCCTACCCCCCGCAACGACGAGCAGCCCGACAGCTCCCGACCGGTTGAGGTCGAGGTATCCACCGACGAACTGCGCCAGGTGCTGGCCGGCTTGCCCGAGGTGCTGGCACGGCTGCCCAAGCACCTGAGGTTCATGCTGGGTGCGCAGATCCAAAACCGGCTGGCCGCAGGGTGGTTGCCCGATCAGATCCTCGACAAGCTGCACCGGCCGATGCCGGCGGACCTGCAGCGGCCCTGGCGCCTCGCGCTGTGGCGGCTGCACCACAACGTGCCCGGTGCCGGACCCCGGCTGCGCCCCTTGCAACGCGCCTGGGAGCAGCGGGCCCAACGCCAGGCCCGCCAGGAACAGGAACGCACCACTGCGCACTGGTATGCCCAAGTGGCCGCGGTCACCAGCCCCGCCGGCCGCGCCGAGCTCCTCAAGGCACACGAGGTGAAATTCGGCCGTCCCGTGGACCCGATCGCCGCGCTGGCCGCGGCGGGACGGCGGGCCCATCGGTTGTTCCCGCAGATGCCTTTGGCGGCGGCCTTGACCCGCTGGGCGCACGAAACCCTAGCCCAGTTGACAGCGGAACCCGTTGCGGTCGAAGACATTGCGGCTCCATCCGCTATCGACACCGACCTGCTGATGGACCTGGCGATCAGCGGAGGCTGCCAGTGCATGCTGTGCGGTTCACACCGCGCCACCATGCGCCCCGAACTGCCGCTGAAATCGATGGTGTGTGATCAGTGCTGGCCCGTGATCGCGGCCGAACTCGCCGGGGACCGCGACGAGGATCACGACGGCGCCCAGTGGGTGGCCGCATGACCGATCTCGAGATGCCCACACCGACCCGCGCCCGCCAGCGGCTGCAGGCTTACACCGAGCTCGACGATCGGCGCCAGCCCCCGCAGGACCTCGACGCCGAGCAGTCGGTGCTGGGCGGGATGCTGTTGAGCAAGGATGCGATCGCCGACGTGCTGGAAAGGCTGCGCCCGGTTGACTTCTACCGGCCAGCCCACCAGAGCATCTACGACGTGATCCTGGACCTGTACGGCCGCGGCGAGCCCGCCGACGCGGTAATGGTGGCCGCCGAGCTCGACCGGCGCAGCCTGCTAGCCCGGGTCGGCGGTGCGCCGTACCTGCACACGCTGATCTCCGCGGTGCCCACCGCGGCCAACGCCGGCTACTACGCCGGCATCGTCGCCGAAAAGGCCGTGCTGCGCCGCCTGGTGCAAGCCGGCACCCGGGTGGTGCAGTACGGCTACGCCGGCGCGGACGGCGCTGACATCGCCGAGGTAGTCGATCGGGCCCAAGCCGAGGTCTATGACGTCACCGAAGACCGCGCCTCCCAGGACTATGCGCCGCTGGGCGATCTCATCCAAGACACCATGGACGAGATCGACGCCATCCAGTCCCGCGGCGGACTGACCCGCGGTGTTCCCACTGGATTCGCCGAGCTCGACGACCTCACCACCGGTCTACACGGTGGACAGATGGTCATCGTGGCGGGCAGGCCCGGCCAAGGCAAATCCACTCTGGCAATGGATTTCATGCGATCCTGCTCCATCCACCACAACAGGGCCAGCGTCATCTTCAGCCTTGAGATGAGCAAGTCAGAGATCGTGATGCGGCTGCTGTCGGCCGAAGCGCGGATCAAGTTGGCCGACATGCGCTCTGGACGTCTCAGTGATGACGATTGGACCAAAATGGCGCGCCGCATGGGCGAAATCACCGACGCTCCACTGTATATCGATGATTCACCCAACCTGACCATGATGGAGATCCGCGCCAAAGCCCGCCGGCTCAAACAAAAGACCGAGCTACAGCTGATCGTGGTGGACTATCTGCAGCTGATGACCTCAGGCAAGCGTGTCGAATCCCGCCAGACCGAAGTGGCCGAATTTTCCCGCAGCCTCAAGCTGATGGCCAAAGAACTCGATGTGCCGGTCGTCGCCGTCAGCCAGCTCAACCGCGGGCCCGAACAACGCACCGACAAAATCCCCCAACTCTCTGACCTACGCGAGACCGGTCAATTGGAGCAGGACGCCGACATGGTCATCCTCATTCACAGGCCCGACGCCTACGATCGGGACAGCCCCCGAGGAGGCGAGGCGGACCTGATCGTCGCCAAACAACGAAATGGGCCCGCCCCAAGAACTTTGACAGTCGCGAGCACCCTGCACATGTCAAGTTTTCGCGACCTGGCCCGCAGCTGAGTTCGTGGTGGTGGTCTTCGACGACCACGACGGGCGAAAGGCTCATTGAAGGTGGTCACATCGAACTCCATCGCGGCCAGTGCAGGGCCGAAGCGGCACAGGACTGAGCCGCGTTATCCCCACCAGGTGCGCTATCCATCGACGGTGTCCGTTCGGGCTGTTACCATCCGGCCAGGCAAGGCTGCGGTCAACTAATCAGATTGTGCTACAGCTGATTCCGAGCGCGGACAATGTCGTCCGCGGCGTTGTACCCCTCAGGTGTCACCCCAGAGACGGAATAACGAGAACTGAGAAACCCCATGACAGTGCTTGATAACGATGCTCCGGCCCGTAACGGGGCAGACACCGCCGAGCACCTGCGGTCCGCTTCGTCGTGGCCAGGACCGGCGCCCGCGGAGCTTGCGCTCGAGGCGAAGCCGTCGCGGACCCTCGCCCAAAGCGATGTCGTCAAACCCGACGCCACCCGGCGCCACGCAGTGTGGTTTTTCTGGATGTGGTTGCTGTTCGCCACCGTGGTTTCCATCGGCGGCAACGTGATTCATGCGTGGATGACTGCGCCGGCTCCCCACTTGAAGCTGCTGGCCTCGATCGCGGCCGCCGTTCCGCCCGCGATCCTGCTCGGGTCGACGCATTCGGTGGCTCTACTGATCAAGAACCGTCGACACGGCTACCGCCGCGTCGACGCCGCCGTGCTGGGCGCTGCGCTGCTGCTGATGGCGGGTGTCGCCGGCTGTGCGTTCGCGATGTCGTTCGTGTCTCTGCGGAACCTCATGATCTTGGTCGGTATGAGCGCAGGTACGGCGTGGCTGTGGCCGATCGGGGTCGACATGTCGCTGATCTGCTCGACGTTGGCGTTGCTGACCCTGGCCTCCCCACGTAACGGCGGTGAGGGTATCGAGACGCCGGCTGGTGCGACAGTGCCGCTCTCGCCGGCCGCCGGCACTGTCAGCAGCGGCCCGCGATCCGAGGCCGAGCGGCGGCTCTGGTGGGAATCCATCGCCGCAGTCATACGCGAGCAGAACAGCGACGTGCGCAAGATCGGCGAGCTGCCCACCACGCAGCTCGCCGAGATCTTGCACCGTCTCTACGACAAGAGAGATTCCAAACGGGCGGTATGCGCCGACCACGACCTGCACCACCGCGACGTTCGCACCATCACACACACCGCAGACGACGTGCTGGCCCGGCTCGCTGCCATTCCGTCGACGGACGGGACCAACCAACTCTGACTCGGCGCGCTGCTGCAGGCAAAGGCAGTGCAGCACCGCATCTGCTGTGGGACGTGGCCCGCGACGTGCGCCTCAACCGCCGATGGTCAGCGGTTTACCCTGTCCAAAGCGCGCAGTAGGCTGAAGCCGGCCCGAGCGCAGACACGGCCGCGGGCAAAGACACCATGGGGGGGTGGACATGGCGGAGCTAAACGCCAACCCGGCTGACTTGTTGCGGTTCGCTGACGCCTACTCTGAGCTGGCCCAGCGTGCAGCGCAGATTTCACCGCAGGCCGTCACCGAACTACAGCGGGTCATGCAGACTCACGGGCCGATGGGCTACCCCACGGCGGTGGGCATCGCCGCCGGCCTGGCCAAGGCCGAGGGCCCGCTCCAGGCCAAGGTCGCCGACTTCAACACCTACTCGCAGCGCTTCACTGAGCACAGCGCCACCTACACCAAGGCCGACCAGACCGGCGCGCAGGCACTGGACAACGAGTTCCGCCCCGTCGACAACAAGGACGCTGCGAACGACCCCGACCAACCCCAGCCCGCGATCGACCCCAGGAATCCCTTTGTGGGAGACGAACGATTCGGTCACTGGCAAGACATCGTCCCGCCGCCCTACGTGGGGAAAACTCCGCCGCCGCCCTGGACTGGACACCGCCCCTGGAAAGGCCCTTCGCTTGAGGGCGGCCCCACAGGCTTCTATCCGCCCGGCGGCAAAACATGGGCCGATGACAACGCTCCGCCGTTCGCCTACCTGCAAGAACAATATCGCTTCCGCATCTCAGGTGAGGACTACACGCACTACACCCGCACTGACCCCGTTGACGGCCACCAGCAGCAATGGGTGCAGTACACCTACGAGGCTCAAAAATGGACGCAGGGCACAATCGCCGGGCCGGCATGGGCCCCTAAAGCCCCCAACGAGATCACCGGCGAGCTGGGCGGTACCAACACCGGCGGCCTCTCAGGCATCAGCCCGCCGGCATACCGAGGTCCATGGGAGCCGATAACTCTTCCGCAAATCGCGACACTGTCGGCAGCGAACCCCAGCATTCACTACTACATGCCCGACGACTGTGGTTTCCAGTTCTCCTTCCTCAACGGCACTGCTACAGGCGGAAATTCAGGACTTGGACCCATCATGCCCAGCATGATCGCCGGGCCCTAAGGACGTCTCGATGAAGAACGTGGGTGAGTATTGGTGGATTTTGCCAGTGCTGTTGTACTTCATTCTGCTTGCGGTCGTCATGCGTCGCGGAATGTGGGCAACAGTGGGACAGAACATCTACTGGGTCGCCACTTGTGTACTGGTTCTTCTGATTCCGACAAAGCCCTCGCCCTCGAGCTACGTTCTGGCGGTACTCGTCGTGCTCAACCTGTGGATCTACAGGTGGTCGCTACGCAAAGGAACTTTCGTACTCGAAAGAGCGTCGAACAACGTGGGACCAATGACTCATCAGACCTCCGAGTCGGATGAAGTGTGAGCGACGCGGCCGTGGCGAAATCTCCACTCGCACTGAGGAACTCAGGCAGTAGAATGACAGCATTGAACCGCATCCAATGGGTGGCCTTCCTGGGGACGGGCCTCGCCGCCGGAGTCGGATTCTGGTTCGTGGTGACTTTCACCCTCGCCGCCGCCGGATTGTATTTCTACGCCCTGCATATCGCCTCGTACGTCGCAGTAATCCTGTGGCTGAAGCCATCCGCACGCAGCCACCTACAGAATCGCGCCACTGCTGATCGGCGTCGGATTGATGGTGAGCTACTTCGCCGTCGCTTGGACTGCTGCTCACGCCTGAGCATCCACACCACCGGTTTGCCGCCCAGTAACCTCATCCGTGAGGCGAATGATGGTTGCGCGGCGGCAGCGGAAAGAACGCTGCCCGAACGGCATTCGACCCCCAGGCCGAGAGGAGCCAATGCAGGCCGCAGGAGCGTGCCCTAGGCGTGGGTACCTTGACTTTGTGCCGGCGGGTCGATCCAGGGATAGGTCACTGCGAGGTATTCGTCGCGCGACACAACGAGGGTGGGTGCAGGTGTCGACATATCGACGTAGTTATGGCCGGCGCGGCCCTTCTGGCTCAAAACCGTTAGGTCAAGGGAGATCTCGTCCGCTTTGGCCGGGTCAAGTTGCCAATTGACGTGCGTTGGGTCAAGGGTGATATCGGCTGCGCCGGCGCTGATGACGAATTCGTGGGTCACGCTGTCGTGCTCCAAACGCGACGACCCTCGCTGGATGGCGTCGTTGAGTGCGGCGCGGAAAGTGTCGAGCCCAGGGCCGTCCAGAGTCAGCAACACCGCATCGTGCCCGTAATCAAAGCGGGGCAGATAGTTCACGCGAATTATGTTCATGGGATTATCCAGGCACCTAGTTGAGTGTCGTTGTTGAATGATACCGAGGCGCAAAGACAAGACGGACGATGTGTGATTTCTTCATCGCGCAGCGCGGGCTCATAATCTCGGATCGTGCGGACGGTCGATGCTGGCAAGTAGCGAGCGGTACAGGTTTTCAGTCAATGCGGCGCACTCCGCGGCTAAGGCCGACTGGGCGTCGGCGCCAACGACAACGGCTTGCTCGATGAGTGCCCCGCCGCCAGCGCTGTTGACGACGTAGTTGTTGAAGTGACTGAGAACCTGGCGGTTACCGGTGGTTAGGCGGCCCGAGGCCCGGGTGGCGACGATTGCGTATTGCGGCGGTACGTCGACCGGGTGAGCGCTGATCTCGGTTGCCTGACTGTCGCGCAAGATGCGGTCGGCGTTACGTAGAACAAGTGCTTCTGGCACCGTGCCCGGTACCCGGTACAGGTTGAGGACCTCGCAGCCATCCCAGTGGTTGGTGCTGTTCACGCGGCGAAGCAGCAGACGCGTCACCGCGGGGGCGTCAGCGTCGGCGATAGCCCACGCGGAGGGGACGGCGAGTGCCGGCAACCAGAGGTGCAGGTGTGTGGAGGCCACATGTTGCAAGGGGCCGACGTGCTGGGCGATTTCTTGTGCCAGCGACGACACCGCGGTGGGATCAAACGCGGTCGGCATGGGGGAAACGTCGTTCATGCGATGGCCACCGCGCCCAGGAGGAGCAACAGAAGTAGCCCGCCGCCGGCCACCTCGGTTTCGGCGGGGCTCGGCGGTGGCACGTCGATGTGCGGCGGGCTGATGTGGGGGATCAAGCTCGGCGCCGGCGGCGGGGAGGATGCCGGGGGTGGCGCCGGCATGGTGGCGCCGGGGAACGGCGCCAACAACGGATTCTGTGGTGGCCCGATCACGCCCGGCGGTGCGGGCGCATTCGGATTGAGCAACCACGGCGGCAGACCGGAGATGATCGAGGGGCCGCTGACTGGAGGTAGCCCGCCAATGGGAACGTTTTCCCAGTCAGAGCCCGGCCCCGGGCGGGGTTTGTAATCCCAGTGCGGATTGTGCTGCCATTCGTCACCGGGGTAGTAGCGCCACTCACCGCCGTGTTGGTCATAGAGGCTTCGCCCTCCGCGTGCCACCGCGCTGGGACGACTCGCAGGCCCCTCGGTCAGGGGCCCCTCGACGGGCGGCCGCACGCCCTCAGGTGGGAGGCCCTCGACTGGGGGCTTAGGCGGGGGTGGGGGTGGGGGATCTTGTTTGAACGTGTGCTGGTCGACCGCCTGTATACGCGGTGTCGATCCTTGCTCGCCAGCTGCGGCTGCGCGTGCGCCTAAAGCTTGCTCGGCCGTCGCGGCTTGTTCCACGAGGGCGGCAGCTTTGGCTTGGTGGTCGTTGATGCGGCTCAGGATTTGCGCTTGACCCGCCGGCGAATTCGGGTCCGGGATGGCGCCGACCTCGGACGCCTCGAGTCGGGCGTTTGCATCGATGGCTCGGGCGCCTTCGAAGTTGATCCGACGGCTCTCATCGGTGATAGAGGCCCAGGTACCGTGAGAACGCGCGGTCGCATCCAGAACGAGATGGTCGGCTTGTGTGGCGACGGCGTAGGAAGCGGCCACGGCGGTTGAGAACCTCGCCCCGATTATCTGGGCGCGCGTGTCGTTGGTCCCTTGACTGAGGGTGCGAGCGTAGCTACTGAGGTCACCAAAGCCGCCGCCATCGACGGGGGTGGAGCCGAACAAATCGAAATAGCGCCGATGCTGTTCTTGTGACAGCATCTCCAGCTGCTCGATGGCATCCACGAGACAGCCCTCCTCCGCCGCGTCTGCCGTGCGTGGAGTAAACCTACCAACTGTGGCAGCTTGCTGAACTGCAGTTCGGGCAACAGCGGCGCGGCCTCAGCGCGCCGGTCACGGATGGGCGCTATGGCCTGTTACGTGCGTGTGGCTGGCCGGTCGAGATCCAGCACGGCTGTCAGTGTCTGTGTCCACCAGCGCAGTTGGCGGCGGCGGCTGGCGTCGGGTTCCTTGATGCCCGCAGTGCGACGAAATTCAGCACCGTAGGCGGGTTCGGTGGCCAGCGCCTGGTGCAGAGCGGCGACGGCGAGGCGGGTGTCGTCGCGTGGGGGGCGCCGGCCGCCGGATTTGCGCCGGGCGGCATGGAGGGCGTCAACGACAGGTTCCAAGATGCCGTCGCTGTGATCGCGCCATCCCGCGCTGTGGAGGGCCATCGCGAGCTCGCCGTATCCGTCGGCGTAGACCTCAGCGATACGGTCCACCAGCTCAGGTATCTGCGCGCCGGCGCGCACCCACTCCTGTGCGGCGTCCTCGACGGCCGCGCGGATCCGGCCGCTGCTGTGACGCAGCACAGCTGCGAGCAGCCCTTCGCGGCTACCGAAGTGATGGTTGACACCGGCGTCGGTTATGCCGACGCGCTCGGCGACGGCGCGTACTTCGACCGCCCGCGGCCCGGCCTCGATCAGCAATTCCTGAGCGGCGTAGAGGATTAACGACTGGGTTTCGTCTGGGCGGCGGCGTTTTCGAGATGGTGGCATGCAACGATCATACCTTGACGCGCCAAAGCGGCGCTGCTACGCTTTGGGGTGTCAAGGTAAAGATACGACCAAGGCCTCCGTAGCTCAGTTGGTAGAGCAGCTGACTTTTAATCTGCGGGTCCGGAGTTCGAGTCTCCGCGGGGGCACAGTTTTTCTGTATGACGCCGGTTGATGCTTGACATTTTGTCTTCGGGTGATGCCTGACGGTGTTTCGGCTGATGGTTGACAGTTACTTCGGTTGATCCTTGACACTCCTTCGATGAGGGAGTTATCCGTGGCCGAACAGAGGTATCAGGCCGTGTTGGCGGTGATCAGCGATGGGTTGTCGATCTCGCAGGTGGCCGAGAAGTTGGTTGGTGTCGCGCCAGACGCTGCACTCGTGGTTGGCCCGCTATGAGGCCCAGGGTCTTGAGGGCCTGGTGGATCGGTCGCATCGGCCGGTGAGTTGTCCACATCAAATGCCCGCGCGGGTCGAGGCGGTGCCGTTGGAGTTGCGCCGCTCGCGTCCATACTGGGGTCCGCGGCGGTTGGTGTTCGAGCTGGCGAAACGCCAGGTGTCGCCGGTGCCCTCGGAGTCAGCGGCCTACCGGGCCTTGGTGCGGGCGAACATGATCGATCCGGGTCTGCGGGATCGGCGCTCGCGCAAGTGGAAACGCTGGGAACGCGGGGCGCCGATGGAGTTGTGGCAGATGGACATCGTGGGCGGGTTCCCACTGGCTGATGGCAGCTGCGCCAAGGCGTTGACCGGGATTGATGATCATTCGCGGATGTGTGTCTGTGCGCGGTTGATGGCCCGGGAACGCACCCGGGCGGTCTGCGACGGGCTACGCGTAGCGCTACAGACCTACGGGGCGCCCGAGCAGATTCTCACCGATAACGGCAAGGTGTTCACCGGGCGGTTCAATCACCCCGTGGTCGAGGTGCTCTTTGATCGGATCTGCCGCGAACACGGCATCGAGCATCTGTTGACCCAGCCACGCAGCCCCACCACGACCGGCAAGATCGAGCGGTTCCACCGCAGCATGCGCGCGGAATTCCTCAGCAGCACATCATCGTTCGCGAACCTGAAGGCAGCCCAGCAGGCTCTCGATGAGTGGGTGGCTTACTACAACAGCGCCCGCCCGCATCAGTCGCTGGACATGGACACCCCTGCCCAGCGGTTCACCCCGGCGGCCCCAGCGTCGCCGACGGTGGCTTTACCGGTGGCTGATCGCAGCGGTGATGATTGGGTCAGCCGCCGGGTGTGTTCCAACGGCATCGTGTGCGTGTCCTGGCAACAAGTCTGCATCGGACGCCACCATGCCGGCGCTCGCTGCGACGTCCACGTCGACGGCGAGCTGCTGCGGTTTTTCATCGGCGACGAACTCGTCAAAACCGCCGCGCGCACCAGTACCGGCGAGGTACGAAACAAACGGGCCCTACGCACCAGCGCCGGGACCTAAACCACACACAGAGTGTCAAGGATCAACCGGCATAGAAATGTCACCCATCAACCGACTCTGAACAGGGGCACAGTTTTTCCGACGAGGGCAGCGTTTTTCAGTTACTAACGCTGCGGTGTGTCCTCACGCCTACGGCCACCAACGGTGGCGATGCTCAACCACCCGTTAAGCATCCAGCCGGGCCGCCGGCAGTGTTAAAACCCCACCCGGCACAGGCGTGGGGTGGGGGTGCAGTCCGAAAAGCAGCATTAACCACTGCTGTTGTTGTTGTTGTCGAGATGCAGTGAGGATTGACAAGGTGGTCAGTGTTGTTTAACAACAGGTCGCGCAGGCATGCCGAGCGGTAATTGCTCCGGGGAGAGTGGCGATTTCGGCGGGCAGTTAGTTTGACACCGGTACGCGACACGCCGGGTATCTGTCAAAGTACCTCGGCGATTCTGGTCAATCTTCGCTGCATCGCCTCAACCACCACCACCCACCACCACCAGTAGTAGCCGCGATAGCGTCGTTGTTGTCGGTGGCTGCCGATACGATCGGTGTTGTAAGGGCAGGTCATTGGGGCTGGCCCACAATTCCCAAAGGGGGAGCGCAAGATGTATTCAACCAAGTCCATTGGTGACGTCGTTCGGAATCTGGTGGGAGTTCTTGGGTTTCGGCCTGTGGAGTCGCTGGTGGTGGCGGCCGTACAGGGTGGCTGCGTGAGTTGCGTTCTGCGTGTGGATCTCAGCGACGTCGCGGCGTCGAATGCGCTGGAGAGGTTGGCGTCGTTGGTGGGGCGCAGTGGTGCCGATGGCGCCCTGGCGGTGTTCGTGTCGACGCTGAGCAGCTCGTGCGAGATGTGCGCGGAGCGCTTTGCTGGCATGGCGGCAAGGTTGGGAGAGGCGCTGGAAGCGGCGGGCGTGCGCCTTCTGGATGCCGTGATGTTGGACCGAGTCGAGGCGGGTGGACGGTGGCAATGTGTGGACGGGTGTGGCAAGTCCGGTGTGCTCGACGATCCAGCGTCTTCGGCCGCCGCGGCGGCAGCGGTGGTCGCGGGACGCCGGATGTATGAGACGCGGGATGAGCTAAGAGCGATTGTGGCCGTTGATGTTCAGCGCGCCGCTGCGGTGGCGCCCATGCTGGCCGGTGCTGACTGTGCTGGCGGCGCGGTGGATGACGTGCCCGTATCGGTGCGCCAGGCGGTGGCTGCGGTGCGTCGCGTGGGCCAGGGCGCCGTCTTGTCGAATGCCGAGCTGGCGGATATCGGCGCATCGCTGGGCGACGTGCGGGTGCGAGATGCGCTGTTTACGTTGGTGGACTCACACGAAGCGAGCGCAGCCGAGATGCTGTGGAGCCAGCTGGCGCGGGTCCTGCCACAGCCCTACCGATCCGAAGCCTTGTGCCTCGTCGGATTCAGCGCATTTTCGCGGGGCGAAGGGCCGCTAGCTGGCGTCGCGCTCGAGGCGGCGTTGGCAGACGATCCAGCTCATCGGATGGCCGGATTGCTGGATTGCGCGCTGCAGAACGGAGTGCGGCCTGAAGAGATTCGCAACCTGATCCAGCACCATGTCTCAGCGCTGGTGATTTGACCCTTGCCCGGAGGTTGCGGGGTGCGGATATGCCTGGCGCTGATCGCACCCTGCCAACCCGCAAGGCGGTCGACTACCCCACCCGGCATAGGGCTGGGGTAGTGGTCAATTCGTATGTGGGAGTGCGGGTGTGGTGATGTTCTTGTCTTCTTCTTCTCCTTTTCTCCTCGGTCGCCGTGTCGGTAGCGGCCGGTAGTATCCGTGTGTGTAGGGCCTACCGCGAGGGCGGGCCCACCGACCCGTGAGGGGTTTGGGTTATGGCGAGTGCGCCGGTGTTCTACCTGGGGACGCATATGGATGGGTGGTTAGCACATGTGGGTGTGCCGTTGTTCGTGTCGCACCGCCGCTTGTCGCGACGTAAGACACTGCCGAAGGCACGTTCGGGGTGGGCGCTGGATTCCGGGGGGTTCTCAGAACTGTCTCTTTACGGAGGGTGGCGCACCACTGCGGAGGAGTATGTCTCGGCGGTAAAGCGCTACGACCGCGAGATTGGCCAGCTGGAATGGGCGGCCGGAATGGACTGGATGTGTGAGGACGACATGCTTGCCCGCACCGGCCTGACCGTCGAGGAACACCAGCGGCGCACCGTGGCGAACTTCGTGCTGCTGGAACGGATGTGGCATGAGGACGACGACGCGGACCTGCATCCCGAAGCCCCGTTTATGCCCACTTGCCAGGGCCAAACTGTCGAGGATTACCTGCGGTGCTGGGACATGTTCGGCGAGGCCGGGGTGAACGTCAGCACTTATCCGTCGGTCGGTGTCGGGTCGGTGTGCCGGCGGCAACACACCGGCGAGATCCGCGAAGTGCTGGAGGCGTTGCGTGATCGTGATCCGGAGGTGCCGCTGCACGGGTACGGGGTTAAGACACAAGGCCTTCGGATCTACGGGGATCTGCTGGCGTCGTCGGACAGCATGGGGTGGAGCCTGAACGCGCGAAAGAACCCGCGGCTGCCGGGCTGCGCTCACGCGAAGTGCTCGAACTGTCTCAAGTGGGCGTTGCGGTGGCGCCGGGGCCTGGTTGCCGGCGGGTGCACCGAACACGGCGAACCCTGCGACGGCACCGCCGGAACATGTCATCAACGAGAGTTATGGGTGCTGCGCGAACTGAACGCCGCGGCGGCCTGAGCGCCAGCGTGCGCTCTGCACCCGGGCTGTGCCGGTGCGCAGGGCGGCCAAGGCTGACTCGGTGCGAACAACCGAAGGAAGGGGATGTGAGAACCATGATGGCGACCACTGGCGGCGGTCGGGCGCGTAAGGGCGCGGCCGGCGGCGACGAGCTGTCTGGGCCGCGCTGCATCCTGCCTGGCTGCGGTAACGCTGCAGAGCAGAAGGGGATGCCGTGCGCGGAGTGTGCAGCGGCGTTCGGCAGTCACCTGCGCCAAAGCGACGGTCCACCGATGACCGCCGACGCGCAGGCCAAGCGGGACAACGAAACTCAGGCGACATATGCGGTGCTGTTGGCCGGCGGACAGCCGCCTGCGACCCGGCCGGT
>NZ_JBYCKY010000725.1:0-1238 GCF_057473605.1 Mycobacterium sp. TH-M82
CGGCGCCGGCACCGCCGACCTGTCGTTCACCACCGAGAACAGCCACGACATCACCCAGCAGGTGCTGCCGACCTACGCCGTCATCTGCTGCCTGGGGTTTGGTGCGGCGGGCAAGATCGGCACGTTCAACCCGGCGAAACTGCTGCACGGCTCGCAGGAGGTGCGGTTGTTCGCCCCGCTGCCGCCCGCCGGCAGCCTCAGTGTGGTCTCCGAGGTCGCCGACATCCAGGACAAGGGGGAGGGCAAGAACGCGGTCGTGATGGTGCGTGCCCGCGGCAGCGACCCCAAGACGTCCGAGCCGGTCGCCGAGACGCTGGCCACCCTGGTCATCCGCGGCGCGGGCGGGTTCGGCGGGGCGAAGGGGCAGCGGCCACCCGCGCCGGAGATTCCGGACCGCCAACCGGACTCGCGAACCGCCTACCCCACTCGTGAGGACCAAGCGCTGATCTATCGGCTCTCCGGTGACCGCAACCCGCTGCACAGCGACCCGTGGTTCGCGGCGCTGGCCGGCTTCCCCAGACCGATCCTGCACGGGCTGTGCAGCTACGGCTTCGCCGGCCGTGCGCTGGTCGCCGAGTTGGGCGGCGGCGACGCCGCGCGGGTCACCGCGATCTCGGCGCGGTTCACCGATCCGGTGTTTCCGGGCGAGACGCTGACCACCTCGATTTGGCGTACCGCAGCGGGCCGGGCGGTGTTTCGCACCGAAGCCGCCGCGCCCGACGGCACCGGCGCCCGGGTGGTGCTCGACGACGGCGCGGTGGAATACCGGGACTGACTCCGGCTGACCCTGCCGAGCAGGCGCGAACTCATCGATATTCGCCGTCGGCTGTGAAATCCGTACGCCCGCTTGGTCAATGCCTGCAGGTTGGTGTTGACTCCGAGGGCCGGGAGCGACAGCGGGTTGATGAAGTCAGTTGACGCCGATACGCATGGCAAGATAACTTGTTGTGTGTGACCCGATCACTTTACCGAGCGCCCAGAAGTGGGGCATCGCCGACGAGGACATCCTGCATGCTTGGCGCAACGCATTTCGCATCATCGAGCAGGCCGACGGCATGACTATTTATGTTGGTGGTGGCCGCAGCGCCAAGATCCTGGAGGTGGGCGTACTCACCGCCATCGACGGCACACAGCTGATCGCCCACGCGATGCCCGCCCGCGACAAGTATCTGAGGTGACCTCATGCCCCGATCCGTAGAAGAGATCATCGCCCACGCTGACGAACTGGCAAAGAAGTT
>NZ_JBYCKY010000726.1:0-3849 GCF_057473605.1 Mycobacterium sp. TH-M82
GCTGGTGATTTGCGCTATCAACTCGAAGTCCTTATCCACGGCCAACACCGTCAAGTCGGACACTTCTGCGGTAGCTGCGACGAGCAGGTCCGGAATCGACGGCGCACGATGCTGGCCACGATCGGCCAGCAAGAGCTGGACCTCGATTGCGCGATCTTCCGCTGCCGGGGTCAGGTATTCCACCGGCATCAGCGCCAGGGGCGGTGCGGCGGATTCGTTGCGCGCTTGGGCAGCGGTCCGAAACGAGTAGCCGATTTCCAGTCGCGTTACGGTGCTGATCCGAACCATGCCACGCTCGATGCGGTCCACCCACAACTGCGCGTCGGGAGATTCCGGTAGGCGGGTGTATGCCGACTTGTCGATGAGCCAGGTGGTCACCGCCATGCAGATTCCATCACCTGTGGGTCAGCTAGGTCGCTGGCAGCTTCGGCAGCCCGTCGGAGGTCGTCGATGGTGAGTTGGCCGCCGACGGCGGTGGTTGACCGTTCAGCTTCGAATCGTCGCCGCAGATACTCGTTACGGGAAAGCCCATGGGCCGCGGCGTCGGTGTCGATGCGGGCGACGGCGGCTTCGGTCAAGCCTCGAATAAGTACGTCCGGCATGTCACCACTCCTGATACTCCTGATACCCCTTGATATCTTCGATATCACTTTAGTGCTTCCGACCTCGGAGCGCCAACGGGTTCGTCGAAGATACGGCGAAAACTTTTCTCGACCGCTTCCTGGGCCTCGCTGTGGCAGACAAATCACGGTCTTGACCCAACAAAAGGGGCCCGACCCGGACGTCGGCAATGGCGGTCACGGCGGCGACGGCGGCAACGGCGGGACAGGCAGCCACTCGGGCGGCAGCGGCGGCAGCGCCGGCTCGGCTGGCAAGGGCGGTGCTCCCGGTAGCCGGCGGCGAGCTGGTCGGCGGGCAGCGCCGGAGGTGTCCTACGATCTACAATCGTCGTATGACGATGCTCAGCTTCCGGGTTGATGCCGCCGATGCGGCGCAAGCCGAGCAGTGGGCGCGCCGGTTGCACATTGACCGGTCGGAGCTGCTCCGCGATGCACTGCAGCGCCACTTGGCCGAACTCGCCGCCGAGCAGGAGGCGCGGGCCTACGCTGAGCAGCCGGTGACCGACGACGAAAAGGCGCTCGCCGGCGTCGCCGACTGGGGGCCCGCCGAAGACTGGGCGGACTGGGCTGACTGGGTCGATGCGCCGCGGTGAACTCTGGTTCGCCGCGACCCCCGGCGGTGACCGGCCCGTGCTCGTCCTCACCCGGGACCCGGTCGCCGGCCGGTTCGGTGCGGTCATCGTCGCCGCACTGACCCGCACCCGTCGGGGGCTGGTGTCCGAGCTGGAACTGACCGCTGCGGTGGATCACGTGCCGAGCGACTGCGTGATCAACTTCGACAACATCCACACCCTGCCGCGCGCCGCGTTTCGGCGCAGAATCACCCGCTTGTCTCCGGCACGTCTACACCAGGCCTGCCGCACGCTGTGGACCAGCACCGGATGCTAGCCGGTTCGGTCTTGGGTGCCGTACTGATGGGTCGACGTGTCCGAGCGTTCACGTAAGCTGTGCTGAAGCGAACCGAAACAGGAGGGCGAGACCCGATGAGCGGACTTCGCCACCGCAGACCGTGGTGGAATGGGCTCAATCTGGTGGCGGTGGCGGTGGTGGGGCTGGCTGGGCTGGCTACCGGGCCGGCGTACGCGGCGCCACCACAGTATCCGGCGGCGCCCGCTCCGCCGCTGGACCCCGCGGTGATGGCCGCGCAGGCCGGACCGACCGTGGTGGATGTCAATACCCAGATGGGGTACCACAGCGCGACGAGCGCAGGGACCGGCATCGTGCTCGATCCGAACGGGGTCGTGCTGACCAACAACCACGTTATTAGCGGAGCGACCGAAGTCAGCGCCGTCGCCATCGCCAACGGCCAGAATTACCCTGCCGATGTGATCGGCTTCGACCGCACCCACGACATCGCGGTGCTGCAGCTGCACGGCGCGAGCGGCCTGCCCGCTGCCAACATCGGCAGCTCGGCGGGCGTGGCGATCGGCGAGCCGGTGGTTGCTGTGGGAAACACCGACGGGGAGGGCGGCGCGCCGAGCGCGGTGCCCGGCAACGTCACCGGGTTAAACCAAACCGTGTCGGCATCAGATGCGATGACCGGCAGCACGGAGACGCTGACCGACATGATCAGGTCCAGCACCGCGATCCGGCCAGGCGACTCGGGTGGGCCGTTGATCAACGCCGGCGGTCAGGTAATCGGCATGAACACCGCGGCGTCGGAAGCCTACAAGATGCCAACGCTGGGCGGTGAGGGCTACGCGATCCCCATCGACCAGGCCATGGCGATAGCCGGGGCGATTCGGGCCGGAGCCGCATCGAACACCGTGCATATCGGTGGCACCGGGTTCATGGGTGTCGGCGTGGTGGACTACAACGGCGCCGGTGCGAAAGTCGAGCAGGTGATCCCCGACACCCCGGCCGAGCAGGCGGGCCTCAGCAAGGACGACGTGATCACCGCGGCCAACGGCATCCCGGTGGATTCGGCCGCCGCGTTGACCAATGTCCTCGACCAGCAGCACCCTGGGGACACCGTCACACTGACCTGGCACGGTCCGGGTGGTGACCGCACCGCCTACGTGACGCTGGTGCCCGGACCGGCGGGCTAGCCGGCCGTCTGCGCACTGCGGAGGCAGGCCGGGTGGATGCTGCATCCACACGTCGATTTTCATGACGTGGGCGTGTCCTTCACCGGGGCAGCGGACTGTAGAACACCAAGCCGTTGCCTTTGTTGTCGTAGACCACGGCGCGGCGCTCGTGCGCGTCGTTGTACGGGCCCTGCACGACGCCGCCGCCGCTGGCTTCGACGGCCTTCGCCGCGGCGTCGACATCGGCGGTCTTGATACCGACGACGACCTGCCCGTGGATGGGATGGTCCACCGCGGTCGCCAGTGCGAGGGTGACCGGTCCGCCGTCGAGGGCGGCGAAGTGCGCCCCATCGCGGAAATTCAGGCCCATCCCCAGGGTCTCGCTGTAGAACCGGATCGACTCGTCCAGGTCGTCGGTCGACAAGACGATCATTTTAACTTCGTGCGTGCCCATTGCTGCCTCCTGTTCGATGGTTCGCTGACGCAGAAGCTACTCTCGCCGGTCGCCAAAAGCATCGGCAGCAGTGCGGCGGTGCACTGCTGCCGATGCCTCGGGGGTGTCGGGCAGGTTTCGCCTCAGGTGGGATCGGCGACGATGCCCAGTGTCCGCTGGATGTCCGGCTTCATCGCCACCAGCTGTTGGTTCCAGTACGGCCAGGCGTGTGTTCCGTCGGCGGGAAAGTTGAACACACCATTGGTGCCGCCGTAAGCGATGTAGTGCTGCTGGAAGGCTTGGTTGGTGCGCAGCGTCATAGTCTCCAGAAACTTGGCGGGCACGTTGTCGCCGCCCAGGTCGGTCGGCGTCCCGTTGCCGCAGTAGACCCAGATGCGGGTGTTGTTGGCCACCAGCCGCGGGATCTGCAACATCGGGTCGTTGCGTTTCCAGGCCGGGTCGCTGGTCGGCCCCCACATGCTGTTGGCGTTGTAGCCGCCCGCGTCGTTCATGGCCAGCCCGATCATCGTGGGCCACCAACCCTCGGATGGATTGAGGAAACCCGAGAGCGACGCGGCGTAGGGGAACTGCTGCGGGTAGTAAGAGGCCAGGATCAGCGCCGAGCTGCCCGACATCGAGACACCCACCGCGGCGTTGCCGTCCGGCGAGACACCCTCGTTGGCCTGCAGCCAGCTCGGCATCTCCCTGGTCAGGAAGGTCTCCCACTTGTAGGTGTAGTCCTGGCCGTTGCCCTGCGACGGCCGGTACC
>NZ_JBYCKY010000727.1:0-5958 GCF_057473605.1 Mycobacterium sp. TH-M82
TCAGCACGATCAACCCGCCACCAACACCGAAGGAGAACATCCCAACTCTCTAAATATCCGAAAATCGTGTCTCAGAAATGTTGACAGGCTCCGCATCACGTCTTGGCTGGGCAGCTTCGCGGCCGCAGTCATGTGTGCGATGGCCTTATCTGCCTGCGCTTTGAGCTGCGGGTAGATGTCGTCGTGGGTGTCGATGACGGCGGCCAGGACTGCCAGGGCGGCGTCCACCTTCGCGTTTTGGTGTTCGGCGGCGTGGCGCTGGTGGGCCAGCTCGGCGAGCAACAGGCCGTTGATGTGGTCGGCGTCGCGGTCGGCAAGGATGGCCTCACGGATGGCGTTCTGGGCGGGCGGCTTCGGCGCGGTGTCCTCGATGCGGGTGAGGGTGTCGACGGCGGCGGCCACCGGCTCGGGCAGGGTGATTTTGCGGTCGGCGAGCTGATCGAGCAGGCCGTGAGCTTGAAATAGTGCGCTGTTTCGGCTGTTCTTCCAGGGTTGCATTTGCGTTGTCTCCTAACAGGTTTCGGTCTAGTCGTGGTACTGGCGTAGTGCGGCTGCGGCCTGCTCTTTGGTCGCCTTGCGGGGGCGGCCCAGGCCGCGTGATCGGCGCATCGCGGCGGCGGCGCGTTCCATCGGGTCGGCGGGTTCCTCGGGGATGCGGGTGCGGGCACAGAGGTCGTCGAACTCCTCGGCGCTCATATCGGCAGTCCGTTGCTCTACTTCGGGTGTCAGGTCACTCATTTGCGTTGTCTCTCATAGGCTTTCAGTCGGGCGTATCGGCTGACTTCGTTGGCGGGGAACAGTAGGCGGCCGCCGAACATCTCGCCGCCGATCGCGTCGCGGTGACGCTGCACCGTTCTGACGCTGCAACCAATTTCGGCGGCTGCCGCTTTCGCTCCCAACCATTCGGACACGCCACAGTTTGCAAGACCGGGCCTGTCGTCCTGGCGCGGTCGCGCCACGCGTTTCTCGCTGCGCGGTAGGTGCAGCCTCTCCGACCGGAGCCGGTGCCAGGCGGCCTCGACCGACGGAGGCACACGGCGGCCTGCGGTGAGGTGCCCGCGGCGCACGGCCGACAGCGCGTAGATGCACGCGCGGATCTCGGTAGGTGATAGTTCCGCGGTCACAGGTCGATTCGCTTCCTGCTGCGCCCGGCGGGCACCTGGGCGAAGGCGTCGCGGGCGGTGTCGGTGTTGGCGGCCAGCTCGGGCCAGCGGCGACGCCAACGCGCGCCCCCGTGACCGGACACGTCGACACACGTCGAAACGCGTTGCGGCTGTTGGTAATGCGGCGTGATCAAAGCTTCCTCGGCGGGTGTCGGCGGTCTGCGGAAGCAGGCGACGCCCAGCCAGCGGGCGCGGTCGATGTCGCGGCGCTGCTGCAGCTGCTCGACTCGACTACTGCGGTCGATCGGGCCGAGTACACCGGTGTAGGCGAGGCGGCGCGCGGTGGCCTGGGCGGGCGTCTCCGCCGCGGGCTCGGGGTTGGTGGCGTCGTTGGTCATGCGGAAGTCTCCAATGCGGTAGAACGGCTCTCAGCGGCAGGCCGGAGGTGGTCGCGCCAGCAGGACAGTCGGCCTGTTCGCAGGTAGTACGTGGCGCGGCGGTTTCCGTCGGACAGGGTGACGCGCGGGCCGCCTCCCCCGGCACGGCGGCCGCCGCTGGGGTGCTGCACTTTGAGGATGCGGCCGCGCCAAGTGCGGCGGCCGCCGTGGGTCATCCGATCAAGGGACCGCACTCGGCCGCGGTTACTGCGCTGGTAGGGCCAGCCGCCTGGCAGTGGCTCCCACAGTTCGACCCCGGTCATCGGGGGGCCACCGCAGCGGCGTGCAGTGTTTGGTGGGCGTGCCACGTGCAGGCGGCGCCAGGACGGGCCACCGGCGATTGGCAGACGGTGCCGTTGAGGCGTGTGCGTCCGCAGCGGGGCTGCTGGGGGCCGCCGGGTTCTGCCGGTGTTGGGTCGCGCCGGGTGGTGCTCATGCGTTCCTCTCGGTCGGGGATTTGTTTGCTGGCTGGGTTGGTCGTTACGCGGGCTGGGGCCGCCGTGTGCCGTCGGGGTGCCAGTCGCGACAAGGTGTCAGGCAGGCGGTCATACAGGCGCGAGTGTCGCGAGTGGCGCAACTGGGCTTGAAGTGCAGTAATGACCTAGATTTTGCAATTAGACGTGCCAGTCGCGACATGTCTGTGTATTTGGCCTGACTTGTGGCACGACTGGGTTGCTGACTCACGCGGTGGCCCCCGTTTCGGGTGCGGCCGGAAGCGACCAGAGCGTGCGCGAAGGCACCCCGCGGGTTCGCTGCACCGCTACGTCCAGCTTCGGAGCGGACCGTTGGATCATCCGCAGCGAGAAGCCGAATTCGGCCCCCGCCGCGAACACGTCGGTGCTCGTCGATTCGCCGTGCAAGGTGAGGTAGCCCTTCAACCATTTCTGGCACCGCTCGACGCCGGACTCTGTGCGGGTGGATCGTTCCTCGACGAGGATGTCTCGCACGGCCCGGTCGGTGGGGCCGACGAGTTCAAATCGTGGTACCTGGGAAGTCTCGCCGTCGTCGAGCACCATGTCCCGCACCCCGATCCTGTACGCCAGGTTGAGGCCGTCGCGGCCGAACGAGTTTTTCACCTGCGACATGATGCGGGCGTCGTCGTCGCCGTCGCGGTCAACGGCGAAGCCGAATGCGGCGCGGGCGACCTCCCCGAACGCCGATGACCCGTTGATCGCGGCGAGGACGTCACCGCCCGGCGTCTTGACGAGGTGGCAGATCCCGAGGATAGGGCCGTTGATCGCCTCGGAGATCCGCACCCACGGGTCGAGCCTGTCGCGCATCTCGTTGGTCCGGTTCACGTCGCTGCGGCCGCCGATGGTTGACATGAGCGGGTCGAGCACGATGGCGCGAACATTGTTATCGACGCATCGTTGCGTGATGATCTCTTCGTGCTCAACGGATTTGAGTCGTGCGGGTGTGTTCTTTTCGGTGGCGACGACGATCCGGTCCATGTCGGCACCGGCGGCGATGAGGGACGGCGCTACAACTTCTTCCAGGGCTTCCTCGGTCGCCACGTACAGCACGTTGATGGGGTGGCCGAGGAAACAGCCGTCGAGGGTGCCTCGTGTCCAGCCTGCGGCGAACCATCTTGCCGTAGTTGATTTTCCGGCTGCGGGGCGCCCGGCAAATAGGGTGAGCGCGGTTCGGGGTATTCGGCCGCCGCCGTCGTACTCCCACGCCCATTCGGCTGCGCGGGTGCGCAGGGTGGAGGCTTTCACGAAGTCTATTCGTTCGCCGCCGTTTACGTCGGGTACGGACGGGAGGGGGACGCCGGGGTCGAACACCGATCCGGCGTCGTGCTCAGCGAGGAGCCTGTGTTGCTCTTCGGTGAGAGTGTCGCCGAGCACTCTGGCGGTGATTGCACGTTCTGTGGGGGTCATTTGCGTGTATTCCTCGGCCCATGCGAGATTGGCTGATTCCTGGTCGGTGGCCGGTGCGGCCATGACAGCAAGCTCCTCGGGCGTGGTGATCGGCAGGTCGAACTCGCGGCCGATCTCGCAGACCCAGCCTGTGTATTCGGCGTCGGTGACGTTTCCTTGCGCGCGGGCGGTTTCGGCTTCCCAGAGCGCGAAGTTAATTTCTTCGTCGCGCTCGGCTTTGCGCGCCTGGTGCGCCTCGATCTCTGCGGCTGTGGGCCAGCCGTGTTCGGCTGCCCATTCGGCCATCGAGCAGATCCGCCGCGGCGCGCTGCTAAAATGGGTGTCCTCCTGGTGGAGTTGGTTATTTGGTTCGGGAGCGCCCTGGCTGGTGGCCGGGGCGTTTTCCATTTGTGCTGCTGTCGTGGTCATTTCGGTGCACGGTTCCTTGCTCCTGGTGTGAGGTCGGAATTTGTTTGTTGGTTGGGTGGCCGCGGGCGGCCTGGTGGATCGCCCGCGGCCACCGTCACCGGCTGTCGCTCACGCGGTGGCCGCCGTCGGGATGGGCTGCATCAGGCTTTCGACTTCCTCGCGGCGTACGCGCATGGTGCGGCGGCCGCCGACTGTGAACCCGGTGAGTCGGCCGTCGGCGATTAGGTTTCGAATGTGCCGGTCGGTGAGGCGCAGATAGTCAGCAGCTTCGCGCTGAGTCATCCAGGGGCTACGAATTGTGCTGTGCGGCATTGCTTTTCCTTGTCAGTCGGGGTCGACCGATCAAGGGCAACTGAGAGGATCGGTCGACACGCAGGTGTTCCTGGTGTGTCGCCCGACCTCGATGAGCACTGCCTCCCCGATCCGACAGTCATCGCAAATCGCGCCCGTATGCAGTTGTTGCGGCACTAATGGTCTGCACACCCCGGCGGGTGCGCACCTTGATTACTAATCCGCTCTCAGTCGGGGCCGATGAGGTGGCGGCAGAGCAAGGTATTTGGTGTTGCCGGTCAGTTTAGCGGAATGTTCCGCGGTTCTGCGTTACCCATAAATTGTATTACGTTGCAGCGCATGGTGACTGGTCTACAACCCGTGGCTGTACGGTGCCGTGCGCTGCCGTGCAGCGCCGCTGGCGGCCTACCCTTCGGCAAGCTTCGACAACAACGCGGCGATCTGCCGGTCACGGCCCTGGGCGGCGTGCTGATAGCGCATCGCGGCCGCCGGGGTTGAGTGCCCAAGCCGGGCCATCAGCTCAGCCAGCGTGGCGCCCGTCGCGGCTGCCAGCACCGCGCCTGAGTGCCGCAGATCGTGGAACCGCAGATCGGGGCGCCCGGCGGCCGAGCGCGCTTTGTAGAAGCTGCGGTACAGCGATGCGGGGGCCAGGTGGCCGCCCTGCTGCGCGGGAAACATCAACGCGTCGCGGCCGGGCTCGACGTGCCGATCGAGGTGGTCCTCAACAGCGGCCAGCAGATGCGGCGGAATCGCCACGTCCCGTGTACCGGCGTCACTCTTGGGTGTCGTCACCTGAAAGCCGGCATCTGTGCGGACGACGGCCCGCTCGACATGGATCACGCCCCACCGTTGCGGTTCACCGCCGGGCTCGTCGGGCTCGTCCTGGCCGAACAGGATGTCCCGGCGACGCAGCTCGGTCAGCTCGCCGAACCGAAGTGCGCACCACGCAGCGAGCAGCACCATCACCCGCTGGTGCTCGGGCATCGCCTCGGCGAGCGCGGCCAGCTCGGGCAGAGTCGCGGGCCGGATCTTGTGGACTCGTTTCGCGTTACCGGCGCCGCGGATCACGCACGGGTTGATGCTGATCTTGCCGTCGCTGGCCGCCGTGCCCATGATCGTGCGCAGCAGCCCGTAGGCGTGTGCCCGCAGTGTCGGCGTGCTTGCGCCCATCTTCGCGTGCCAGGCGCGTACGTCGTCGGCCGTAATGGAGGCGATCGGCAGCGCGCCGAACGTCGGCTCAATATGGTCGTCGAGCAGCTTCTCGTAGTGCTCGCGTGTGCGGTCCTTCAAGTCGCGGTGCGTGAGCCACCGGCGGGCGTATGTCTTGAAGGTGAGTCTCGGGGCGGGGGCCTGCTCGGCGGCGCTCGGCGGCCGCCACGCTTTTTCGATGATCTCGGCCTGCCGCAGCGAGAGCCAGCCGCGGGCGTCTTTCTGGGTGAGGAATAACGTCGGCGCTTTGTAGCGGCGGCCGTCGGGGCCGAAGTAGCGGGCGCGGTAGCCGGTGGCGAGCTTGTCGACGGAGCCGAATGTGCCTGTGGTGCGGTTCTTCCGGCCGGTGCCGCGCGTCATTGTGTGCTCCTGGTGTTTTACTGGCGAAGTCAGGTCATGACCTCAGCGTGACCTGACTTAGCATACGAAACCCTACGAGCGTTCCGGAGATTTCCAGTTATACTGGTCGAGGTCAAACCAGGTAGATAGCTGGTTTTGACCGGTCAACACGCCCACGCTAGCAAAGTGCTTGAACTGGTTCAATCCCAGTATCGCGCACCCTTATTTGTGCAGGTCAGACCCGGTTTTTGCCGGGTCTTCCCCGTCTGCATGCAATAAACATGCGATAGT
>NZ_JBYCKY010000728.1:0-1478 GCF_057473605.1 Mycobacterium sp. TH-M82
TGGTGCTGGCCACCGGGTTCCGGGTGGACCGCTTCCTGCGCCCGATCGAGGTGGTCGGCCGCGACGGCGTGCGCCTCGACGACGTGTGGGCACAGCGGCCGGTCGCCTACCTGTCGGTGTCGGTGCCCGATTTTCCCAACCTGTTCATGCTCAACGGGCCCAACGGGCCCGTCGGAAACTTCTCGCTGATCGACGCGGCCGAGGCCCAGATCGGCTATCTGATGCAGCTGATCGAGCTGCTGCGGCGAGACGAACGCCGCGCGGTCAGCGCCAGCCGCGAGGCGACCAGCCGTTTCGAGGCGGAGCGGGTCGAGGCGGCGAAAAAGACCGTGTGGGTCACCGGCTGTCGAAGCTGGTACCTCGACGACCGCGGCGTTCCCGCTGCCTGGCCGTGGAGTTTCGGTCGTTTCAGGGAGGTCATGGCGCACCCGGCGCTGGCCGACTACGAACTCGCGTGACGGGGCCGTCAGCTATACCGCGTCGGCACCGGGCAGGTCAATCCAGCGGTACCGGTTCGAGGATCTCGGCGCGCGCCTCCGGGGCGCTGGCCCGCAGCGCGTCCGCCGAAGCGTCGTCGGGCTGGGCTTGCGAGAGCACCTCGGCTTGTACTCGCGCGGTGTAGGTCGCCACCTCCTCATCGATGTCGTCGTCGCCCCAGCCCAGCAGCGGCGCCACCACCTCGGCGACCTCGCGGGCGCAGTCGACACCGCGGTGCGGGTATTCGATGGAGATCCGCATCCGGCGGGTCAGGATGTCCTCCAGGTGCAGCGCACCCTCGGCGGCGGCGGCATAGGCGGCTTCGACCTTCAAGTAGATCGGTGCCGCGGCGATCGGCTCCAACAGCTCGGGCTGCCCGGCCGCCAGGTCGAGCACCCGATGGATCAGTGACCCGTAGCGATCCAGCAGATGCCGCACTCGATAGGGGTGCAGCCCCTGCTGCGACCCGACTTGCTCGGCCTGGTTGACCAGCGCGAAATAGCCGTCGGCACCCAGCAGCGGCACCTTCTCGGTGATCGACGGCGCCACCCGGGCCGGGATGTACTCGGCGGCGGCGTCGATCGCGTCGGCGGCCATCACCCGGTAGGTGGTGTACTTGCCGCCGGCGATGGCCACCAGCCCGGGCGCCGGCACCGCCACCGCGTGCTCGCGGGACAGCTTGGAGGTGTCGTCGCTCTCCCCGGCCAGCAGTGGACGCAGCCCCGCGTACACCCCGTCGATGTCGGCGCTGGTCAACGGGTTGGCCAGTACGGTGTTGACGTGGCCCAGGAGGTAGTCGATGTCGGCCTTGGTCGCCGCCGGGTGCGCCAGGTCCAGGTTCCAGTCGGTGTCGGTGGTTCCGATGATCCAGTGGGTGCCCCACGGGATGACGAACAGCACCGAGCGCTCGGTGCGCAAGATGATCGCGACCTCGCTGACGATCCGGTCCCGCGGCACCACCACGTGCACCCCCTTGGACGCACGCACGTGAAACCGGCCGC
>NZ_JBYCKY010000729.1:0-5338 GCF_057473605.1 Mycobacterium sp. TH-M82
GCATCCAGTTGATCGGGCCGAGGAAGTCGCTGATGATCACCGCCATGCCGCGGCGACGTTGCGGCCGGCGCAGCGCGTCGATGGCCGCGGCGAGGTCCCCGCGCACCCCGAGCGCGGCCCGCGGTGCGGTGGCAATGGTGCGCAGCAGCGTCTGCTCGTGCATCCGCCCGGACCGCGCCGCCACCCGCACCGACCGTTCGCCGTTGGCGACCAGCGCGCCGATCCGGTGCCCGCCGCCGCTGTTGAGAAAGATGATGGCGGCGGCCGCCGCGACCGCGAGGTCCCGCTTCTCACATCGAGCGGTGCCGAAGTCCATGCTGGCCGACATGTCGATCACCAGCCAGGTCTCCAGCTCTCGGTCGGCGATCATCTGGCGGACATGCGGATGGGTGGTGCGGGCGGTGACCGACCAGTCCATCCGGCGCACGTCGTCACCGGGCTGGTAGAGCCGCGATTCGCCGGGTTCGGAGCCCGGGCCGGGGATCAGGCCGAGGTGGTCGCCGTGCAGCACGCCGTCGAGCTTGCGTTTGACGGTCAGTTCCAGGGTGCGCAGCGCCGCAGCGAGCTTAGGGTCACCGATGTCGCCGCGCAGCATCGACGGCGGCGCAGCGGCATCCGCGGTATCCGGGCCCCCCGACTCGGGCGGGGTGTCGGGTTCGGTCACCGACCGCTAGCCGCTGCCGCTGCGGCCGGAACCACCGGAGGCACCGAGTGTCCTTGCTGCGGAACAGCATTCACCTGCGGCAACGCAACGGTCTGCAGCACCCGGTTGATGACGATATCCGAGGTGATCTCGTCGGCGAGCGCATCGTAGGACAACACCAACCGGTGCCGCAGCACGTCGGGGATGACTTCGATGACATCCTGCGGGACCACGTAATCACGCCCCCGCACCAGCGCCAGCGTCCGCGCCGACGCGACGATGCCCAGCGAGGCGCGCGGTGACGCTCCGAAGGAGAGCCAGCTCTTGACGTCGGGCATGCCGAACTGCTCCGGCATGCGGGTGGCCATGACAACGCGCACCACGTAGTCGACCAGCGCATGGTGCACGAAGTTGTTGGCCGCCAGCCCCTGCAGCCGCAGCAGGTCACCGGGGTGGAGGATCTGCTTGGGCTGCGGCGGGGTGACACCCATCCGGTAGATGATCTCGCGCTCTTCCTCCGGCGACGGGTAGTCGACGTTGATCTTGAACAGGAATCGGTCGCGCTGCGCCTCCGGCAGCGGGTAGACGCCCTCGTGCTCGATCGGGTTCTGGGTGGCCATCACCAGAAACGGGTCGGGCAGCGGGAAGGTCTTGCCGCCGATGGACACGTGGCGTTCCTGCATGACCTCCAGCAGCGCAGACTGCACCTTGGCCGGCGCGCGGTTGATCTCGTCGGCGAGCAGGAAGTTGACCACCACCGGACCCAGTTCGGTGTCGAACTCCTCCCGCCCCTGCCGGTAGATTCGGGTGCCGTCGATGTCGGTCGGCACCAGGTCCGGGGTGATCGGTATTCGCGCAAACGTGCCGCCGACCACGCGCGCGAACGTCTCCACCGCCAGCGTCTTGGCCACCCCGGGGACACCTTCGAGCAGCAGATGGCCCTTGGCCAGCAGGCCGACCAGGATGCGCTCGACCAGCCGGTCCTGCCCGACGATGATGCGCTTGACCTCGAAGATGGCCCGTTCGAGCGCGTGCACTTCGGCGGCCAGCCCGTTACCGCCGGCCGGGGGGCCCTCCGGGCCGGGAAAACCGCCGACACCCGCGGGCGTCCTATCTGGTGACGTCATCGACAACCCTCCAAGCTCGGTAAACCTCTGTCGGACACGACTGTGTACCCGACCGTCGGCCGCGGGGCAGCCGCGTGCCCGCGTTTCACTATTCCAGGCGCCCGGGATTCCGTCGACGTCGCCTCTGGGCAGCGCGCCCGCCCCGGGCGGTCAATACTCGATGATCCGGGTCAGGTACGGCGTCATCCCTGCCGTCCGTACCGGGCTGACCGTGACCTTCCCGGCGCTGCCGGATGCCTCCAGCATCTTCCCGTCGCCGAGGTACATGGTGACGTGCTGGCCGCCGCCCGGGCCATAGAAGATCAGATCGCCCCGCTTGGCCTGGTCGCCGGGGATGTGCCGGCCGGCGTTGTACTGGTCGCCGGAGAACCGCGGGATCAGCACCCCGACACCGGCGAACGCGTAGCGCATCAGGCCCGAGCAGTCGAATCCCACCGTGTCGGCCCCGTCGCCGACGCCTTTGCTGGGACCGGTCAGCGAACCACCGCCCCATGAATACGGCACCCCCATCTGCGAACCGCCTCGACGGATGACGTACTCGATCGCCTGCCGGCCGTAAACCCGCCGCCCCGGTGCGATGTTGACACTGGCCTCACTCGGATCGGCACCGCCGATGTTGAACCCCAGCCCGGACAGGAACTTACGGCCCAGGTCCATCGTCGTCTGGGTCGCCTGCGCGGTGGCTTTCAGCGAGGCGGTCGCGATCGCCAGTGGATCGCCGGGCGCACCGGCGCTGATCAGCTGCGGCAGCGTCGGATCCCACGGGTTCTCGGCTGCAGCCGGGCCGGCCAGGCCGACCACCAGCGGAATCACCGCGAGCATCAGCCAGGTCATCCTGCCCGGCTTCAAATCGCGAAAGATCTTACAGCACATGGCTTCTCCGTTAATATCCGTCAGTATTCGATGTACCGGACCACGTAGGGCGTCATTCCGCTGCTGCGTACCGGGGACACTTTCACCGTCTGCCCGACATCGGGAGCCTCCAGCATCTGGCCGTTCCCCAGGTACAACGTCACGTGCTGACTCCCACCCGGGCCGTAAAAGATGGCATCGCCGCGGCGCATCTGCGATGACGGGATCTGTCGGCCCAGCTTGTACTGCGAGCCCGAGTAGTGCGGCAGCTTGATGCCCACCCCGGCGAAGGAGTACAGGATCAGGCCCGAGCAATCGAAGCCGACCGTGTTGGCGCCACCATCGATGCCCCGGCTCGGGCCCACGGCGTTGCCGCCGCCCCATGAGTAGGGCACCCCTATCTGCGACAATCCGCGCCGGATCACATATTCGGAGGCTTGGCTCCCATACACCCGTGGAATCCGGCCGTTGGTGATGCCCGACTCTGCGGCGGCGGGCGCGTCCGGCCTGATCAGGCCCATCGACTGCAGGAACTTGCGCCCCATACTGGCGGTGGCCTGCGCCGAGGTTGCCGAGATCCCCAGCACCGTATTGATGACGGCGATCGGGTCACCGCTGACGAAGGCGCTGGGTAGGGCCGGCAGCGTCGGATCCCACCCGCCATCCCACCGGCCGGCGTCCGTCGGCGCCGTGTTGGGTCCCCGGTCGGGGTGTCTGGCCCCGGATTCCCATCGGGTACCGGGCGGTGCCGGGCGCTGCCCCGCTGCCTGCGCCTGCTGGCGCTGCCGGCGTGCTGCATCGAGTTTGGCCGCAGCGTCGTTGCGCTGGGCGGCCAGCCGCTTGATCTGCTGCTGCTGCTCACCGAACTTGCGCTGGGTGTCGACGAGCGCCGCCACCGCGGTGTCCTGGCTGGATTGGGCGTCTGAGACCGCCTGGTCGGCCTTCTTCTTTGCCAGCCGTGCTGTCGACTCCTTGTTCACCTGCTCGGTGCGGGCCCGCTGCAGGTCGGCCAGCACCCGCTGGGAGCTGACCGATACCAGCTCACCGGCGGTGGCAGTGGCGATGACATCGGACGGGCCGGTCACGGTCAGGTAGGCCTCCGAAGGGCCGTTGACGTAGGTCGCCGCCGCGAACCTGTCAAATCGCCGCTGCGCCGCGGTGATCGCAGCGTCGGCGTCCTTGATCCCCTGCTGGCTGACCTCGACGTCGTGCTGGGTGGCGGCCGCGTCGTCCCGTGCGGTCTGCACCTCGGCTAACGCCTTGTTGACATCTTCCTTTTCGGTCTGAATGGCCACCGCTAGGTCCTGGAGCCGCTGGTTGGCTTCGGCGACGTCGGCGATCAGCGCGGCGATCTGCTCCGGGCTCGGCGCGGAGTCGAGCACCGGATCGGCAAACGCCAGCCCCGGGGCGGCCAACAGCACTGCCATGCTCAGCACCAAGACCCCGACGGGTTGGACGAGCCCGACGGCCGGTCGCAGGGAGCAGCCCTGAGAGCCCGACTGACGACGTCTGATGCGTCTCATTCGATTCGGGCCTCCTCGGACTCAACGCGCGTGGTTGGCGCCCAGCGGGGCTGAAAGCACAAACACCACACACGCATCATCCGAAACATACGCCACTCCAGGCACTGTGGGAACATTAGTAACGAACTACAGTGCCGTAATTGAGTCGATTGTGACCGAACAGTGATATCAGAGCTTGCTAACGAATCCGCTGACGCGGCTTTGACAGACTAATCTTCACTGGTCAATCCCGATGACCGAGGTTACGGGCCGGTGATTGGATTCGTTTGCTGCGCTGTTGCAGTACACGGGTGCCCGCAGTCGCCGCCGCGACCCCGAGCAGCAACACGATTGTCAACGCCGTCCAGGGGAGGTCGGGCGTGTTCAACTCGTTGACGAAGTTCTGCGCCGAGACCACCGGATTACCGGTCTTCGCCGCGTCTTCGCCGGCCTCCAACTTGGCACGATGGAACTGCCCGCTGTAGCTGCCGACGTAGGACGGGCTGAGCACCAGGACCGTGGAATCCGGGTAACCGCTGCCCACGACCGTTGCGACGTCGCGCAGCGCGGTGTCCATCCCCGGGTTGCGGGCAACCACCACAATCTTCAGGTCAATGCCGTCCCGGTTCGCCTCCTGCACCACCTCGCGCAGCGCCGGCACGTCCGCGGCCGGGGCGCTGATCGCGTCGGCGGTGACGCCGGCTTTCACCAGCGCCATGCACTCGTCGGGCGGGGCGGACGGGTCGAGCCCGACGGTGACGCAGAGTTCGCCAGGGATGTAGGCCGGATAGGAGGGGAACTGCGGGGTGGTCACGGACCACGACGCTACCAATCCGGTGCCGACCCACCGGCGCCGGCGCGCTGTGCGGGCCGGTCAGGCCAGTTCGATGAGGTCGCGGTAGTCGGCCGACCAGTAGTCCTCGGTGCCGTCCGGCAGCAGCACCACCCGCTGCGGCGCCAACGCCTCAGCCGCCCCTGGATCGTGGGTGACCAGCACCACCGCCCCGGTATAGCTGCGCAGCGCATCGAGGACCTGCTCGCGCGACGCCGGATCGAGGTTGTTGGTCGGCTCGTCGAGGAGCAGCACGTTCGCGGTGGAGGCCACCAGCCCGGCCAGCGCCAGTCGGGTCTTCTCGCCGCCGGACAGCGTGGCGGCGGGCTGATCGAGTTGCGCGCCGCGGAACATGAAGGCGCCGAGCAGGCCGCGCAGATCC
>NZ_JBYCKY010000730.1:0-2010 GCF_057473605.1 Mycobacterium sp. TH-M82
GGCGGGGTCGGTGGCGGTGATGGATTCGGCGCGATACGCGATGCCCGAGCGGCCGTCTTGCGACCACGGCAACGCCACCAAACCCGCCACCGCCACCGGCTGGCCGACCGTGACTTTCGGCTCCCCGACCACGGTCACCGCCAGCACCTCACCGCCGGTGGCGTCCAAAGCGATCAGCTGCACCTGCCACAACGCCTGCCCGGTGGCCTTGTCCACGCGCGGTGCACCGGTGTCGAAATTGGTGCGCTGCTCCGGAATCCGGGTGCACAAAAACGTCACCCCGGTCGTGTCGATACGTAGCTTCATGATGGTTGTGTCCTGTCTTCTCGGTGATCGGCCCAACGGTGTTGTTGGACGCATCACCCAGCACAGCCCGACCCCAGCCGGGGCCACCAGCGGCGGACTAAAACGCACAGTGCTGCTGTGCAAAGCTGTGCGCTGCCGACGGCACCGGGCACCGCTCCGCTGACCGGCACCGTCGCGTCAGCGGGTGCGCTCGCCGTCGTCACCGGCAGGGGCGGTCGCCGGGTAGGGTGTGCGGCAGCCGGCCTCACACCGGGGCGGTGTCGCCGCGTGGAGGTGAGAATTGTTCGCGCTGCTGGTCAGGTTCAGCGTCCGTGCCGGACACGAAGACGCCTTCGACGCACTGGTCGCCGAAACGCTGGCCGCGATCACCACCGGTGAACCCGACACGATCGTCTACGCCAGCCACGCCCAGGCCGGCGAGCCCAGCATGCGGGTGTTCTACGAGTGCTACCGCAACCATGACGCGTTTCAGGCGCACGAGGCCGCCCCGCACACCCGCCGGTTCCTCGCCGAGCGGACCCAACACCTGACCGGCCCGCCCGAAGTGTGGACGCTGACGCCGGTTGCCGGCGCAATCGACGGCAGGCCGCTTCGAGGCGACGGTGCCACGCGCTGACCCCACACCTGGCGAGCTGGTCGGCCGCTACCGCAAAGAGCGCAACTGGTCGCGGGAACGGCTGGCCGGCCAGATACACAAATCGGTGAGCTGGGTCGCCCAAATCGAACGTGGTGAACTGCCGCTGGTCGACATCACCGTGCTGGGCCAACTGGCCGCGCTGCTGGGCGCCCCGCTACAAGAGTTCATCGACGCCGCCCTGGGACCCGACACCGAAACCGTCCGTAACCGCCCCTACGTCGAGCAGCTGCGTCTTGCCATCGCCGGCCACCCCGCCCCCGACAACATCATCACCCCGGTCATCGACGGCCCACCCTGCGATATGGAGTCACTGCGCCAACGCACCCGCCACATCTGGGAGCGCATCCACGCCAGCGCCTACCGCGATATGGGACCAACCATCGCCGCCCTGATCAGCGAGCTGGAAAACGCCAGCCGCACCGCTGCGAAAACTCAACGGCCCGACCTGCTTCCGCTGCTGGCCCAGACCTATCAAGCCGCTGCGGCGATGCTGGTCAAAGTCGGCGACCGTGGTGCGGGGTGGGTGGCCGCCGACCGCGCCATCGCCGCCGCCGAACAAAGCCACGACCCCGCCCTGATCCTGGCCGGGCAACTACGGATGGCCCGCACCCTGCTCGACTCCAGCGAACAAGCACTGGCCCGCCACGTTCTGACCCAAGCAACCCGCCGCCACGACGCCATCATCGCCGGCGGCGACCCCGCCCTGATCTCACTGGTCGGTTCCAGCGCGCTGCTGCTGGCGATCCTGCACGCCCGCGACGCCAACACCGATGCCGCCGAGCAGTGTTTGACCGTGGCACGCCGGCTCGCCGCCGTGCTGGGTGGCGACGCCAACCACCACGACACCGAATTTGGCCCCACCAATGTGGCCATGCACGCCGTGGGTGTCGCCGTCGAACTCGGCAACGGACAACAAGCCCTCGACCGTGCCGCCCACGTCCGCCACCCCGAACAGCTCTCACCGGAACGGCAAGCCCGCTACCTCATCGACATCGCCCGCGCTCACCTGCTCACCCGCTCCGGGCGCGGCGCACTGCTGGCCCTGGTCAAAGCCGAACAGATCGCCC
>NZ_JBYCKY010000731.1:0-4459 GCF_057473605.1 Mycobacterium sp. TH-M82
CAGCGACTTCGGTTCCGCGTTGCAAGGTTTCACCAAGCTGCTGGGTGCGCCGGGCGAAGACGGGGTCTTCCGGTACCAGCCGGCACCGGTAGAAGAGGATCTGCCCCGGCCGGAGGACGACAGTGCCGAGGTCGCCGACTGGTTCACCACCCAGACCGATCCCGCAATCGCGCAGGCTTTGGGCGAGGCTATCGCCAAAGCCGAGGCCGACGCCCGCAAGCCGGTCGACGATATGATGGCCCCGCCTGAGCTCGACTCGGGGAGGAGCTGATGAGCGCCCTGACATCCGGGCGGACCTATGCCGCGCTGGCCGCGTTCCAGGCCGGCGATGCGGTGGCGTGCGCGATTCCGGTTCCCTACATCGCCAAAGCGCTGGACACGCTGGAGGTGCCGACCGCAATTCGGCCGGTGCTTCCTGTGGTGAAGGCCGCCGCCGCGCTCGGGCTGCTGTCGGTGTTCCGGTTTCCGGGCCTGGCCAGGTTCACCACCGCGATGCTGACGCTCTATTTCGTGTTGGCCGTCGGTGCGCACGTCCGGGTGCGCGACCGCATCGTCAACATGATTCCGGCGGCGTCGTTCCTGGCGCTGTTCGCCGCGATGACGGTCAAAGGTCCGGATCGGCCTGCTCCGGACCCGATATAGCCGGGTCTTGAGCAGGGCGGAAGACTCGACACGCCAAGATGGCCGTGAAGCAGGAGCGGCTCGTTCGGCTAATTACGTAGCGCGTGACGAGGAGCTATGTGGTGTGGTGGCCGAACTGTTGGGTAAGCGATGGAGTCCCGAACAGGTTGCCCATGAACTGCCGGTGCGGTTTCCCGGCCAGCCTGAGCGCCTTCTTCGTACCGAGTCGACGCTTGCTTCTATGTTTGTGGCCCTTCCGACTTTTCCGTGGGGTTCGAGCCGCGACGACTGTGCCTGCGGCTGGCCGAACTGGTCGGGCCTGGGCTGGCTCGGCGCTGCCGCCGATGGGCGTGTTGCACTGCGGCATCGACGGTGTTGTGACGGTCGCATCGTTTCTGGGTGATCAGGTGATGGGTAGGTGTATCAGCGCGGCTGCCCCGCCGAGCAGTGCGCAGATTCCGAGGGTGCGCAGCACCGACCACCTCAATCCGAAGATCAGCGCGGTGGCGATGACCGCGATTGCCGCCGGCACCGGCCGCCAGCTGGCCAGTACCGGCAGCCCACTACGCTCGCGCCCGCCACGACGACAGGAAACGGAAGCGCGAACATGGCCAGCGCCATAAACGACGCGATCGCCGTGCAGACCAGTGCAGGACCGGCCAGTGCGCGTTTGCCGACGCGCCACACGGCGTGGGTGACGATCGCCAGCACCGCCGGGGCCAGGCCGGCGAAGATCGCCAGCACGGCGGTGGTGTCGCCGAATCCGACATAGATCGCGGACAACCCGAGCATTGCCAGCGCACCCGGGATGACGAACAATGTTCCCGCGGCGATGCCGCCGCGATTGCCGTTGAGCAGCCACCCGGTATAGATCGCCAATTGTTGGGCCTCCGGGCCGGGCAGCAGCATGCAGTAGTTCAAGGCGTGCAGGAACCGTTTCTGGCCGATCCAGCGCTTCTCGTCGACGAGGCTGTGCTGCATTACCGCGATCTGACCGGC
Source organism: Mycobacterium sp. TH-M82 (assembly GCF_057473605.1). Taxonomy (NCBI): domain Bacteria; kingdom Bacillati; phylum Actinomycetota; class Actinomycetes; order Mycobacteriales; family Mycobacteriaceae; genus Mycobacterium; species Mycobacterium sp. TH-M82. The sequence goes on from NZ_JBYCKY010000731.1 coordinate 1,621, forward strand.
CGGGCCGCCAAACGTCTGCAGCGAAATCACCCACCACGCGCGCAACGCCTGACCAAACGGCACCAGATCGCCGCGGTCGCGGCCCCGGGCGGGTGTGGTGGTCACGTGGGTTCGTGACCCAGAAGCAGACTGCGGCGGTAGAACTCGTAGAGCCCGGCGAACAGCGCGTCGGTGACTGCGATGGTCTGCTCATCGGTTCCGGTCATCGACAGGCCGCGCAGCACGGTGTCGAGGCCCGGGGCCTCCGGTGCGTCGTAGCGGCCGTCGTCGAGATCGGCCTCGTGCACGATCTCGCCGATTCGCCACAGCACCGGATCGCTTACTTCGTAACGACGCAGCATGGTTTCGAATGTGCAGTCGCCATGATGGTGCGACAAGTCCGCGCCGCGCATATCGAATGGGGTGACATCGTCGGGGACCTGGTCGGGGTCGGTGACGAACATGAATTCGGCCTGCGGGTCAACAAAGCGGCGGATCAGCCAGGTGCACGCGGCCCGGTCGATATGCACACCGGCGCGCGTCGCCCACCTCACTTCAGCACCTCCTTAGCCTGGTTGTCGGGCACCGGCTCGGTGGCTGCCGCCAGGTTTTGTAGGGCGGCATGGCCGCGCTCACGCTCGGGTGGCGGGAAGAAGTCGCGGCGGGCGATCTGGCGCCACTGTCTGCGCAACCGCCTCAGCGCAGCTGTGCGCTCGGGTGCCTCCAGGCGCGTGGCTGCTGCGGCTGCCGCGGCAAGCTCGTCGTACTCGGCCGCGCGTGCGGTTGCGATTTGTGCGGCCAGGTCGCGCTCCTGGACAGCAGTGCTGGGACGGGCCAACCACACACCGGCCTGGCCGCCGGCTTCGATGACTTCATCGGCCAGCCATTCCAGCTGCTCACGCGTGCGCGCATCCGCCGGCAGCGCGACAACTCCGTCGGCCAAATGCGCCACCCCGAGCTTTTTGAGCTTGCGCCACAACGTGATCCGCGGTGTCGACGGCTCGCGCGGCAGCCGATAACTGAACAACACCCACTCACCCGGACCAGAACGACGGGCACCCATATCATCTATGTAACCATGGTTACAAACGTATGTATAGTTTCCGATCACCGTGGGCCACACGCCGCGAGTTGGCGCAGCCCGATAACCGAGCCAGGCGCTTCATCATCCACCCTGCCGTTGATGGTGCAACCACGGTTACACTCGATCTGTTACATTCGATATTTGGAGGGAACGATGAAGCGGACAATGTAAGGTCGGCGTCGCGGCCGCCGCAGCATCTCGACGAGAACTTCCACGTCCTGGGCACCCTGCCCGCCGGGCATGACAGCGATGACCACGATTGATGGGTTTAACCAGCGATGATGATGCTCAATCGATTCGGTGTGGGTCGTGCGCTACGACCGTCGCCACCACTACCGGAGGCCGCGATTGTTGTAGCGGCGTTGACCATGTGCCGCGTCGTTCGGATTCGTGGCTGAGCACATCCCAAGATCCAGGAGGCCCGTCGATGGTGATGCATGGAGGTGCGCGTGGATGGTTTCCGCCTCGAGCAGGTGACGGTGACCAACAGCGAGGCCACCCTGTTAGCACAGGTCAGTGTGAGCATTCCCGCCGGCCGCTGCACGGCGGTGATGGGTGCCAGCGGTGCGGGAAAGTCGACGTTGCTGCGGTTGCTCAACCGGCTCACCGAGCCCACAACCGGGCAGGTGTGGCTCGATGGTGTGGTGCTCGCGCAACTGGATGTGTTGGCGCTGCGGCGGCGGGTCGGACTGGTCGCCCAAGCCCCGGTGTTGCTGACCGACCGAGTGCTCGACGAGGTGCGCGTCGGCCGCGCAGATTTGCCGCAGGCCCGGGCGGTGGAGTTGCTTGCGCGCGTGGGGCTGGCACCAGGGTTCGTGGCGCGTGCGACCGCGGGGTTGTCCGGAGGTGAGGCGCAACGGTTGTGTTTGGCCCGGTCGCTGGCTGTCGAGCCGCAGGTGTTACTGCTCGACGAGCCGACCTCGGCGCTCGACGGCCCCTCGGCCGCGGTCATCGCCGCATTGGTACGTGAGCACGTGAACGAAGGCGGCACGGTGGTACTCGTCAGCCACGACCACGCTCTGGTCGCAAGCCTCGCCGAGCAGGTGTTGGTCCTCGAACACGGTCAGCTGGTCGTTGACGGACATGCCGGCGTTATCGATCGCCCATCGCTGTCATGATCGACGAATCGACCGGTGGCGGTCAGAGCCTGTGAGCTAGCAACGATCTAAACAACTATGTGAAGGGATGGTTCGAGATGGTCTGGCATGGACTCTTGGCGAAGGCGGCGCCCACGGTGGTTGCCGGCGTGGTGGGGGTTGCTGCCTATGAGGCGCTACGCAAGGCGGTAGCCAAGGCCCCACTGCGCGAGGCAACCGTTAGCGCTACCGCCTGGGCTCTGCGGGTTGCGCGCGAGGCCGAGCGCACAGTCGAAAACAGCGCCGAGAAAGCCCGATTGACGGTCGCCGACGTTGTCGCCGAGGCGACAGAGCGCATCGGGGAAGAAGTACCACCACCGACGGCGGATTCAGGCAACGACCAGGATAATGACGCCGACCGCTGAGGCCCACCGGGATTCCGGCGTCCAGTTGACTGTTGTATCCGCAGCGGCCGGGCGCATGCGTGTACAGACCACCGGTTTTCAGGTCGATGCGGCCCGGGCCGTCGCGATCGAGGATACCGTCGGCAAGCTGCCCGGAGTGCGCGCGGTGCACGCTTATCCGCGAACGGCATCGATTGTGATCTGGTATTCGCCCACCGACTGCGACACCGCCGCCGTCCTGTCAGCGATCATCGATGCACAGCACATCCCGGCCGCGCCGGTGCCCGGTCGGCACT
>NZ_JBYCKY010000732.1:0-3697 GCF_057473605.1 Mycobacterium sp. TH-M82
GTGAACTACATCGCGGCGGGCATCCCGCTGGTGATCCTGGCCGGCAAGGAGTACGGGTCCGGCTCGTCGCGGGACTGGGCGGCCAAGGGCACCGTGCTGCTCGGGGTGCACGCCGTGCTCGCCGAATCCTACGAGCGGATCCACCGGTCCAATCTGATCGGGATGGGGGTGTTGCCGCTGCAATTCCCCGCGGGGCAGACCGCCGACAGCCTCGGGCTGACCGGCGAGGAGACCTTCGACATCACCGGTGTGACCGCGTTCAACGACGGGATCCCGCGCACCGTGCAGGTGCGGGCCGGCGATATCGAGTTCGACGCGGTGGTACGCATCGACACGCCCGGTGAAGCCGACTACTACCGGCACGGCGGCATCATGCAGTACGTGTTGCGGAAGCTGCTGGGGCGCAAAATCGGTGTCCCTTACTGATAATCAGCCGACGTTGGACCGGTCGACGGGCGTCCGGGAAGCGGTGCGAACGCTCAACCCGGGCTACTTCGCGCTGGTGATGGCGACCGGCATCGTGTCGGTCGCCATGAACCACCCGGCGAAGCACCTCTCGACGCTGCTGCTGTGGGTGACCGCAGCGGCCTACATCGTCTTGCTGATTGTCTCGGCAGCGCGAATCATCTTTTACCACAAGGAGTTCAGGGCCGACCTGTCCGATTCCGGCCGCGCGTTCGGGCTGTTCACCTTCGTCGCGGCGACCAACGTGCTGGGCACCCGGCTGGTCATCGACGGTCACAACGCCGTCGCGTTCGGCCTGCTGATGGTCGGCTCGCTGGTCTGGCTGGTGTTGGGTTACCTGGTGCCCTGGACCGCGGTGCTGGGCACCGCGGAACGGCCGGTGTTGCAGCGGGCAAACGGGACCTGGTTCATCTGGGTGGTGGCCAGCCAGTCGGTTGCGGTGCTGGCTGCCACGCTGGAGCCGGACACGACGGAGTCCTGGCGGCGGTTCCTGGCACTGCTCGCGGTGACCTCCTGGGCGATCGGGGTGTTTCTCTACGGCGCCGCCGGACTCTTCGTCGCTGCGCGCCTGCTGCTCTATCCGCTGCAGCCCGAGGAGCTCACCCCGCAGTACTGGGTGTCTATGGGTGCCACCGCGATCACGGTTGTCGCCGGTGCCCGCATCGTGGAGATGGCGCAAGCGCCGATGGTCAACGCCACTCGCGGCCTGGTCGCCGGGACATCGGTGGTGTTTTGGGCCTTCGGCAGCTGGCTGATCCCGCCGTTGCTCGCCGCCGGCATCTGGCGGCATGTGGTACACCGAGTCCCGTTGCGCTACGAAGCCCCGCTGTGGAGCATGATCTTCCCGCTCGGCATGTACGGGGTGGGCGGGACCACCCTGGGGCACACCGACCGGCTGCCGATCGTCTACCACATCGGCGCAGACGAAAGCTGGATCGCATTGGCCGCGTGGGCCGTGACGTTTCTGGGGATGCTGCACCACCTGGTGCGCACCCTGGGCTTCTTGGGCGTCGATGCCCGCACCTGAGTCCGCGGACCACCCGCACGAGGGCGCGTGTCCCCCATACGACACGCCGTCGCGCGGGCGTATTTTGCGCACGCTCGGCCGCGTCGCGGGCTAGCCGATGCGCCGGCCGTCGGTGGTGAAGAAGTGTAGATGCTCAATTTCGGGGTGCAGCCGCAGCCGGCTGCCACGCCGAGCGGGATAACTGCCCGCCACGCGGGCGATGACGGATTGCTGTGGGGCGTCCTCGGAACGCGCGATTCGGCCGTACAGGTAGGCGTCGGCGCCGAGTTCCTCGACGACGTCCACCTCGACTTCCACACCTCCGAAACTGGAGTCGCCCGCCTGAAGGTGTTCCGGCCGCACGCCGACCACCAGATCGCCACCGGCACCGGCGATCTCGCGCCGGACCGGGATGACGCAGTCGCCCAGCGAGACCGAACCGTCAACCACCGGCAGAGTAAACAGGTTCATCGCCGGCGAGCCGATGAACCCGGCGACGAACAGGTTCGCCGGGTTGCGGTACAGCTCACGCGGCGCCGCGAACTGTTGCAGCAGCCCGTCGCAGAGCACCGCGACCCGATCGCCCATCGTCATCGCCTCGACCTGGTCGTGGGTGACGTAGACGGTGGTGGTGCCCAGCCGGCGCTGCAACTCTGCGATCTGGTTGCGGGTTTGCACCCGCAGCTTGGCGTCGAGGTTCGACAACGGCTCATCCATCAGAAACACCTGCGGGCGCCGCACAATCGCCCGGCCCATGGCGACCCGCTGGCGTTGTCCGCCGGAGAGATCCTTCGGTCGGCGGTCCAGGTAGGGCTGCAGGTCCAGCAGTCGCGCGGCGTCGGCCACCCGCTGCCGGATTTCGGCCTTGGGTGTCTTGGCGACTTTCAACGCGAAGCCCATGTTCTGCGCCACGCTCATGTGCGGGTACAGCGCGTAGTTCTGGAACACCATGGCGACATCCCGGTCCTTGGGGTCGACCTTTGTGACGTCGCGCCCACCGATGCGGATTCGACCGGAGTCGACCGGCTCGAGCCCGGCCAGCATCCGCAGCGTCGTGGTCTTGCCGCACCCGGACGGCCCGACCAGCACGACGAACTCGCCGTCGTCGACGGTCAGGTCCAGCCGATCCAGCGCCGGGCGGTCACTGCCGGGATAGTGCCGGGTCGCGTGCTCGAAGTTCACCGATGCCACTGCGCCGGCCTCGTTTACCGCCCGCCGAATCCGGTGGCCGCGATACCGCTGATGAAGGCGCGTTGCGCGACGGCGTAGATGGCCACCAGCGGCGCCAGGATCAGCATCGACGCCGCCATCAGCACCGGCCATTCGGCAACGTATTGGCCCTGCATCCACACCAGTCCGAGGGTAAGCGTGGCGATGCTTCGACGCTGAATCATCAGCAGCGGCCACAGGAAGTCATTCCAGACGTTGACCCAGGTCAGCACGGCAAGCACCATGACTGCGGGTTTGGCGTGCGGCAGCAGGACTCGCCAGTAGATCTGCCACGGCGAACACCCGTCCAAAATGGCCGCCTCCTCCAGGTCGGTCGGCAGGGTGGCGAAGAACTGCCGCATCAGGTAAGTGCCGAACGCACTGCCGAACAGCCCCGGCACGATCATCGCCCACATGGTGTCGGTCCACCCGAAGACCCGCATCAAGATGAACTGCGGAATCACCGTGACCGTCAACGGCACCATCAACGTGGTCAGGTACCCGACGAACAGCGTGTCGCGGCCGGTGAACGGCAGCCGGGCGAACGCGTAACCGGCCAGGGAGCAGAAGAACACCTGCCCGGCCGTCACACACCCGGCGTAGAGCACGGTGTTGAAGAACATCCGCAGAAACGGCATCCGGGTGAACACGTCGGCGTAGTTCGACCACTGCGGGTGGGCGGGAAACAGCGTGGGCTGGCCTACCTCGGCTTGCTTTTTCAGCGACCCCGACAGCGCCCAGAGGATCGGGAGCAACGCGCACGCGGCGACGACGCCGAGTGCGGTGTAGGCGCCCAGCAGCCGCGCGATGCTCCCTCTTATCACGGCTTCATCACTGCCCCAACGCATTCCGGCGCGCCAGCCGCAGCTGCAGCGCGGTCAGCACCAGCAGGACCGCGAACATCACCCACGCCAGCGCCGATGCGTAGCCGAAGTCCAGGAAGGCGAAGGCCTGCTGGAAAACCATGATGCCCAGCACGTAGGTGCCGGTCTCCGGTCCGCCGTTGCTGCCGGTGAG
>NZ_JBYCKY010000733.1:0-68706 GCF_057473605.1 Mycobacterium sp. TH-M82
CCACAGCGCCAGTCTCAACCCGCCGACATCAGATTCGGAATTCCGACACGCCACCGACACGAACTTCGGAAACCGACACGATTCGCCGGAATCTACAGCCGCCTTGTAGGAAGTCGTTGATGTTGTCGGCGTTGAATACCGCTGAACTGGGGATTGCCACGATGGTGTCGTGCGACGGTTCTCGCCAAGGTGTCGAAATCCTCGGATAGCCGCGGTAGCGGCGCATTACTGCGAGGCGATCAGTTGTCTCTGCGTTGGGCGCACGGCCCGGACTGTCAAGTGTCTTGACCGCCGCTGGAGGGCGCCTCGAATCGCTGATGACTCGCCGCACCACAGCACCTATGCGTATGACGGTGCTACGATATTCGTCATACGCACCTACAAAAGGGGGTGGCATGGCTGTTCTGAACATTCGCGTGGAAGACCGGATCCGCGACCAGCTCAAGGAGATGGCCGACGCCGAAGGAGTCTCGCTCAGCGAGTACGTCCGCGACCTCCTCATGGCGGCAGTCGTGCCCGTATTCGAGCGGGAGGTCGAGCATGGCGACGAGCCGGCGCCGGAGACGATGCGGCTGACCGACCGGCAGATGCTCTCGATGCTCCACCGCATCCTGGCGCGTGTTCTGCCCGAGGGCGCTAACGGCGTGGACGGGGATGGGGATGACCAGCTGGAGCGTGCGCGAATAATCGAGGCAGGCTTCACCGGGGAATACTGGAGAGAAGTCGCCGGGTTCCGCACCGAGTTGTCCAAGCGTGACTGTGATCGCGTACTGGATATCCTCTCGATGTTCCGCGCGATCACCTTCAGCATCCAGCGCCTGGAAAAGCAGGGGGTGACCGTCAGCGACGAGTTGAGCAACCGGCTGGAATTCCGGGGCTTCGACCACAACGATGGGCTCGAAAGCCACATGGCCAGCTACGTCGAATTCCTGGTGGACGAGGATCACTGGACCGAGCTGCAGCCGCAGCTAGACCGCAACGACGGCGGAAACTCCCACCACCGCACACTCGACATCTACCTCCGGATGCTGGCCGCGTACCGCCGCATCATGGACAGCCGTGATCGCGGGTTCGATCCGGACGACTACCTGCTGTCCATGGACGAGTTGGAGCTAATCGCCGGTGCTCGGGTCCACCCCTCACGACGTGGGTAACTCGGCCCGAATCGTCTGAGACCGACACGGCCCGCCCGCTAGGCGCATAACCAGGAGGAATTAGTGACCGACGACGACAACGAACTCATCCCGGCCGATAGAGGCGAGTTCATCGTCTACGCAAGCGACGACGGCCGCTTCCGGGTCGAACTCCATCCGATCGACGGCACAATCTGGTTGACGCAGGCTCAGATGTCGGAGCTGTTCGACAAGAGCCAGGCGACCATCAGCGAGCACATCCGGAATGTCTACGACGACCAAGAGTGCACGTCAGAGGCAACTTATCGGAAATTCCGAAGGGTTCAACGCGAAGGCGGCCGTGAGGTCACGCGGTCGATCGACGCGTACAGCCTCGAACTCATCCTCGCAGTCGGATTCCGTGTCCGCTCCGCCCGGGCATCCCAGTTCCGGCGCTGGGCGAACACCGTGCTGCAGGAGTACCTGATCAAGGGCTTCGCCATCGATGACCGGCGCCTGAAGAACCCATGGGGCGTCGACTACTTCGACGAACTGCTTGAGCGCATCCGCGACATCCGCGCCTCGGAGAAGCGGTTCTACCAAAAGGTCAAGGACATCTTCACCACAGCCGTCGACTACGACAGCAGCTCACCGATCGCCCGAGAGTTCTTCGCCACCGTGCAGAACAAGATCACCTACGCAGTCACAGGGGCCACCGCCGCCGAGCTGGTGGTGGCACGGTCCGACGCGACCAAGGACAACATGGGACTCACGAGCTGGGATGGCCGACGGGTTAAGAAGGCCGACACCAAAGTGGCGAAGAACTACCTCAACCAGGACGAGATCAGCGAGCTCAACCGGCTGTCGACGATGTACCTCGACTTCGCGGAGGACCGCGCCGCGCGCCGGCAGCAGACGACGATGCAGGACTGGGTGAAGTACACCGACCAGTTCCTGACGTTCAGTGAGCGCACCGTTCTCAAGGGCCCTGGCACCGTCAGCCGTGCGACGGCCGAGGCGCATGCCGCGGGTGAGTATGCCAAGTTCGACGCCGCCCGTAGGGAGGCCGAGCGGATCGAGGCCGAGAACGAGCACCTCCGTGAGATTGAGCAGGCGACCCGCCAAGCGATCAATGAACGCCCCGAGGATTGAGGCAGCGGTTGGCGTGAGGAGTCGTCGATTTTGTCGGCGTTGAATACCGCTGAGCTGGGGATAACGGCAGTAAGAAGTCGCCGTCCCTGGCCCCGAACCGCGGCTACGCGGTGAGATTGTCGGCGGGCTTCACGGCCACCGCGGTGCTTCGAGCCTCGGACCGCTCTGCCCCACCGGTCGCCGTCTTGGCTATGCATGTGTCAGCAGCGACGAACAGGATGAGGCGCTTGATTCCCTCGGCTGCCCTGCAGCAATGTTACGACGAGGGGTCGACAGGAACGCTGTAGTACTGCTGTGCCCACTCTTCGAAGGCGCGATTGCCCTCTCTGAGCATGTAGAAGGACCGCAGCGTGCCGTCCTCGTCGAGCCACGGAGGGCGAGGAACGCCGAAGGCCTGCACCAGCGGCGGTGTGGGAAGTTGTCGAAGGTCCGGCTGAGTTCCGGCGGCGTTGGTTTCTCGGCAACGTGCCGGTCGGCGACTGTCGCTATGGTATCGGATTCCTCAGGGCGGCCACGCGGTCCTTAACTGCCCGATCCGGTAATTTGTCGGCAACCGGTCGTACTGGTTGCGACGGAAGTGCGCACGCATGTGAGACAAGATTTGACGCATTTGCCAGCACCGGTGAGCCAACTCTGGCAACAATGCATCGCCTATAGGGAGCGCTTCAACGGATGCAGCAGTGGGAGCGCTTCGTTACCCGTGTCTGCTGGAAGTATTGCTTTCGCACGGCGTGACAATCTGGAGAGGAGAGCTAATGGAGTTGCGCGAGTTTGCCACGAGGGCCAGTGAGACCGATCGTACGGCCGATTCTGATCGCGGACTGCAGATAGTGCTACACGGCCTCGCAGGCGAAGCGGGCTCGGTGGTGAGCGAGGCGAAGAAGTGGTTCCGGGAGGGGCATCCTCCGGCCGGGCTCGCTGGACGGGTCGCGGAAGAACTAGGCGACCTGTTGTGGTACGTAGCCGCCGCCGCGAACAGGCTTTCGCTAGACCTGGACGTGGTTGCCGAGCAGAGCCTGACCAAGGCGGCGCTCAATTTCGCGGCGGAGCTGCCACCGCCGAGTGAGTATGACACGGGCTGGCCGGATTCTCAGCGTCTACCGCGTCGAATGTCAGTGCGCTTTGTTGAAGATAATTCCGGGGCAGTGCCGATCGTTAGGATGGAGCCGCTCGGGGAATTGGCAGAACGCGTCGAAAAAAATCGCCAACGGAAGCAGCTAGGCGACCCATTGGACGATAATCTTGCCGTCGATGATGGCTATCGGTATCACGATGTTATACACCTCGCCCACGCTGCAGTGCTTGGGTGGTCGCCGGTATTGCGAGGGCTCATGGGAGCGAAACGCAAGGCAGGCGACGGCGAAACCGATAGGGTTCAGGACGGGGCCCGTGCGGTGGCGATCGAGGAGGGTCTCGCCGCATTTGTTTTTAATTTCGTCGAACCTGACGATTTCGAGGCGACTGACGATCTCCTGGGCTGGGATCTCATCAAACATGTGCGCAGAACTGTGCGTGGTCTCGAAGTTGAGGATCAACCTCCGGTGGCGTGGAAGCGCACCTACCGCCAGGCCTTCGATGTCTTCAGGTCGCTGCGTGCTTCGGGTGGCGGGGTTGTCGAATTGGATCTCGACGCAAGGGCGCTTAGGCTCGTGGGAAATTGATGGTCTATTAGTAGAGGTAGGTGGGTTCGGGACGCTGGTAGATCTCGGGAATTGCGTCGTTCACACCCCATTTTGGTGGGAACCAAGCAGTAAGTGGATCAGAAATTGGTGTGTACCTCTGCTTTATCCGTGACCCTGGCGCAAATTTGGATAGCTCAGGACTTGCTTGCCGTGTGTACTTGTCGACTTCGCAGAACAGATTCTGGGCGTCTATGAGTTGAAGTGAACGCCCCCACAGATCATGCCACTCGAGGTCGCGCTCATCAAAAGCGTTGGCCTGCTGGTCGGCGACCCAACGGATGATGTCTGACGGTGAATAGTCGCCGGGGTCACTCAGGCACTTACGAATTCCACGCAGCGCACCTGGGCCGGCGACGACGTATTCGTCCTCGGAAAATCCGAGATGTGGCGTGTAGTTGAGATCGATCAAGAACTGATACGCGAGGAATGGCCCAATCGAGTCATAGCTGGTGAGGATGTCGAATGCGACAGACATGGAGGGAGCCGTTGCGATCCGCTCGTGAGCGTGATCTCGGATCATCTGCCTAAGCAGGCTGAGATGTCGACGGAACTTTGAGCCGGTGCTATTCCGAGGTGGCGGCATGATGTAGGCGGCGTTGTAGATAGGTCCCTTGCGTGCGCGATGATCAATCGCGGTGTCGAGTTCCTCGCTGAGCAGAGTGTCCGCGTCGACTTCAGCTACACAGGATTGCAGATGCTGCCAAGTATCAATGCGATTGAAAACCTTGAAAACCAGGACCCGCGCGAAGGTGTCAGCCCAGTTTCTTTCCTTGTCGTAGATGACATCGGTGATGAGAAATTGACTAACCCTGTCGCTGGCGCGGTAAGCATTAGTAAACCGGTGTTGCCGCAGGACAATGTCGGAGGTGAGGGCTGACCCGGTCATGCCTTCGAGTCTCCGGCGGTATACCTTCTGACGCTCCGCCGCGAAACGCCAGTAGATGTCGAAGCCGGGTCCGGGTCGCGGCGGGGTGCGACGGTGGATATGCCGCATAGGTCAGTCTGCCTTCTGAGGACCAGCGCCAGTCTGAGCCGCGAGCCCCAGCACCGCGAGCGAGGCAACTTCGCCAGGCCGATGCGACGCCCAAAGCAATTTGCGGCGCTCAGAGGTCAGTCCGTCCGCACCAACAGTCCACCCCCGGGTGGTTGCGGCTGCGGCCAATTGGTCCAGGGCTTCCTGAACTAGTGCGTCCGTGGCGCCCGCGGGCAGCGCCTCGGGAAACCACTCGAACGAGCCCGCGTCGAGACGTCGTGCGATGGCAGCCGCAGCGCCGCCGAAGCCGCCGGCAAGATAGACGGGTTGATCCGACTCGATCGAGAACAGTACTTCTTCAATCACGCCCGGCATTGCTCCCTTGTAATTTCGGAGCTGGCCACCAATGACGATCCGTCCTGTCGTGGCGCCTGCCATGTATCGGCGTAGGCCGCTGTAGGCAGCAATCCGTTGTTCGTCTGTCAATGGATGCTGCGGCTGCGAACGTTCTTGCCAACGAATCGGGTTACCGTCGCCGTCAAGGGTGATGAGGCGTCCCGCTGTCCCGAGTGAAGCATCGATCTTCTGCAATTCGTGGTTGTCCATCTGAATGTGTTCGGGCAATGCGACGCATAGCGTGAGCGCATGCCGTGTGGTCGCAAACCGCTGGACCTCGTTCATGAGTTGCTGGGTGAATCCAGATGGTTGGAGACGTCCTCCGTACATCACCATGCCGCCGGCAATGAGCACGGCTCGGGTGATCTCTCCGACAGCAAGTTCGAGGTGGCGATCGGTGAGGCCCAGCCGATGGAGGTCGGCGCTGTCGGATACAGAGATGCCGACGGTGATGCCGTCCAGTGCGTCCTTGGGGATGAGGTGGGGGTCCGGGCGCGTCATCGCTGAACCTGTCCTCCACGATTCGCAAATGTCCTTGGCGTCAGAATTTCGAGCGCGCCTTCGATCATTCCGACGGCAAGTAGATCATTGATTGCCGAGATCTCCGGGCTACATAGGGGAGGGTCCGGATGGAGCACGAACAGCTTATCCTCCGGGGTTGGCTGTTTTTCTACGCTGCGCAACCAGTGAGCGAGCGTCGTTGGTTCTGGAGCGTTAGCCGGCAGCCAATCGAATCCATAGCTGCTAAGGCGGGACCGTTGCCGGCGCCAGAGCGCGCGCTTCAGGGCCTCGTCAACTAGCTTCGCGAGCGCTTCTTCGATCGAAGTACGCACGTGGTCGGCGTCGTCAGCGGACTGAATGGCCACTGACGGTACGTGATCCATGAGGAAGCAGCCGCGTTCCTCGCCTTGGTGCAGCGCTTGGAGGACGACGACCGGCATGTCCGCCTGTTTGGCCGCGAGGACTTCCCGCTGGCACCATTCGCGGCTTGCATAGAGGTCGGTGCGGACGACGAGTAATGCGCTTGATTCGGCCGCGCTCGTGAGTTCGGCTTCCCATTGCACACCCGGTTGAAGATCGGCCTCATCGAAAAAGGCCGACATATGTGTCTCGCCGATGATGTGACGTACGCGGCCGACGAGTTCACTGACACGATCTGGTTGCTCTGCCGGCGTGTATCGCTTCGTGTGGCTGATGAAAACCCGCAGGCGGCGATCGCCATCGCCGTCAACGAACCCGGTAACAGAGTGGCAGAGGTCCCGAGTGAGGACCTGGCTGTTGTTGGCGCCAGCCCGATCAAGGGTCTGTTCTGGCCCCAACAATCGCGACAAATGTCCATCGGGAGCCGTCGCGGCCGGATCGACGACAAGACCGAATAGCGCCACGTTCGGATTCTCGCGCCGCGCATTGACCATGTCCTCGAAGTAGCGGAGCCACTCGGAATCATCTTGGAGAGCGCGCGCGAGGTTGACTCCCATCACTGGGACTACCACCGTTACGGCTGCGGGGGCTAGACCGTTTGGCAATTGCTCCACGAATGGCAGAGGCCGGGGCGGCCCCTGACGTCCGTCCCACGCACTACTGCGTGTGTAAACCTCAACGGCACCCCCGACGAGGCCCGAAAACGCGGTCCCGTGGAAATGATCCAAGAGCGCGTCGGCGACCACCTGGCCGGCAATATCGTCCGGGTGCCAGAGGACGAAAATCTCGAGTATCGGAGGCAGCAGCATGACATCACCGCTTCTCATCCGGGCTACTTGTCACCCCCTGTTCGTACCATGATGGAGGCGAACAAGGAGGACGGGACACATGTCGGACATGCACAACGTGTTCATCAGCCACCGGCACGAAGACGACGCGCTGGTGGCTGAACTAAAGACACTTCTGGAGGGCCGAAATGTCGTAATCCGGGACTCATCGGTCACCAGTGATAACCCGAACGACGCGACCAGCGAGGCCTACATCAAGAGCGAGATTTTGGCCCCCAACATCAAGTGGGCGGGCAAGGTCATCGTCATCGTCACGCCGGATACCAAGAACCATCCATGGGTTGATTGGGAAATCGACTATGCGGAGAAGCAGGGCAAGGACATCATTGGCGTCTGGGCGCCCACTTCGCAGGGGTGCGAGGTCCCCGAATCGCTGGAACAGCATGCTGACTCAATGGTCTCCTGGGACGCAGACAAGATCGTGAACGCGCTCAACGGTGAGCGAGTTTGGGAGGAGTCGACTGGTACCCCGCGTCTACCACAGCCAGTCAGCCGGATCGGGTGTTAACCGCAGGTGCGACTCTTCAGCTACAAAGTCGTCTATGACATCGGATTCGCTCCGAACCCGTTCCATGGGGTCTGTACCCTGGCGACGTGTAAGCCGCGGGTTCGTAAGAAGGCGGAGCGCGGCGACTGGGTCGTAGGCGTTGGTTCTAAAGCGCAGGGAACGACGGGGCGGCTGGTCTTTGCCATGGAGGTCGAGGAGAAACTCACCTTCGACAAATACTGGAATGATGCCCGATTCCAACGCAAAAAGGCTGACCGGCGAGGAAGTCTGAAGTACAGATACGGCGACAACGTCTATCATCGCGCCGCCGACGGTCGATGGCTTCAGTCAGACTGCCGGCACAGCCTGGAGTCGGGAGAGGCGAACGAAAGCCACATAATTCGCGACACAAGCGCAGATGCTGTTCTCATTTCGTCACGGTTCACGTACTGGGGTGGACAGGGGCCAGACCTGCCCCGGGAGCTCGTCGACTGGAACGGGACTGATTTGAGTGAGCCAGGACGTGATCACACATACCAGCCCTATACGCCGGAGATGATCGCCGTATTCGTCGCTTGGATTAACGAACTACCCGTCGGATATCAAGCGCCGCCCGCTGACTGGCCAAAAACCAGGAGCTAGACTGCTTGCAGCTGAGTTGAATCGAGGCATTGCCCATCAGGATTCATCCGACTTGTGACAACATGTTCTTCCATACCGCGTGATCAGATCCGAGGGTGTGGTTTGCGCGTGCCGTGATTCGTCCGTCTCGGGATGGGTCTGCGGTTAGCGTTGTTTGGGTGCCGCCAACGACGTGGTTGTGGATATCGATGATGTCGCCCAGTCGGATCCCTCGGGTGCCGTCTTTGCGCAGCCGTTGCGCGGCGAGAATGAGCTTGGACGCGTCCCAGTAGTTGATCTCAGCTTGGATCTCACGGAATTGTGTCGCCAAGGACAGCGAACGTTGTTCTTGCGCCGGGAGTTTCAGCAGTGTTAGCGTCAGCAGGTCTTTAAGTCCGGCGCGACGGTAATCGGAAGAGGCGCTGGCACGGGCGTCGTGGACTTCCGGTGTGCCGTGCCCTTTGCCCCTTCAAGGGGGCTGCCACATCAGAGGACCGTCAGGCCGTAACGAATCCGATGTGGTCATCAGCTCGTAGGCAGCCCGAAATATCTCGCCGTGCTCGTCATCAATGTGCGAGCGCTTTTGCTGCCAGTCTGTTGGCTCCTCTGCCCGAAGCGCGTACGGGAACGGCGCATAGCGGATATCGCCTCCGGTGAAATGTTCCCAGTAGCGGCGAACAGCGTCGCCGAATTCCGCCCGGCTCGTGGTGCGGCTGCTGGCACCCGCTCGTTTCAAGGCTAGTACGAGTCGTCGTGGGTCGTCGGCGATGATGCGGCGTTGCTGGTAGTCGATCGGCGGTGGGTGGTGGCGGAGTTGTTCCTTCAGATTGGTCAGGGCGGCAAGCGCTTCGGGCCAGTGTCCATTGCGGACGACTTGGCGCCAGTATTGTGTGACCGGTGTGGCCATACCCTTCGGCAGGCCCAGGTCCAGGGCGATGATCGTCCACGGGCGGGTGTCGCCGATCTTGGTCAGTGCCATCGCTTGCGCTGCGGCAGCGAGTGTGGTGGTGTCTCCGGCGCCAGCCCACACAGTTCCCGGCCACAGTACCTGTGGGATCCGCGCCGGGTCGAGTTCGGGGAGCTCGTGATGGTGTTCGGGGAGTCGTTGCCAAGTGCGGTCAGTGTTTTCGCGAATTGGGTAGCGGGGATGGCGGTTACCGCAGTCGAACGTGAGCTGGGCAGCCGGGCTCAGCGTGGCGCGGACTGAGTCAAGGCGTATCGCAGCGAGCAGGGGATTGCGTTTCCTACGTAGCAGCACGTTGTCGGGACCGATGGGTGTAGTGGGGCCCGCGGGATTCAGAAGTCCAACAGCGTCGGCCTTGTCCGCGGCGGCCGACGCCGATTCCGAGGACAGGACCTCGCCTGCGTTGCGCAGCGCACGCACCAACGCCGTGCGATCGTAGTCGTCCTCGAAGAGGGTGAAGATCCTGATCGATTCGTCTACGAGCTGGCACAAGGAATCGAAGGCGATCGTCGCAGTGACTTCGATGTCGGTAACGCGTAACCGGCTGGCCGGGTCGTGTGCGTACTGCTGCCACAGCTGGAATGCCAGTCGGTGGGCGCCGACGGCGTCGGCGTCCATCTCGAAGGGTTCGATGGAGCGCAGATCGAAGTTGCAGCGCCGAGTTCGCCTCATGCGACCACTCGGGCGCCTCGGCCGGTTGGGGCACTGATAGATCGGAGTGTCAGGTTCCTGCGACAGCCACGACGATGTCGACCAGGGTTGTTCACTGCAGCGTGGGCAGATGCGCACCAGCAAACACCCATGAATGCCGCAGGTGATGGCGAAAACACTTGACCATTCGCGCTTCCAGTGCGGGTCGGGCTCCGACAGGCACTCAGGGCAGAACGCACTGCCCGCAGGTGTGGGCCGGGTGACCGCGTGGTAGCGGCAGAGGTATTCCACGACCGCACTGTTGGGCAGCATTTCCGCGGCGGCTGAATGTACGTCGGCTTGCGAGCAGCCCAACGTGCCTGCCAGCTGGGCGGCGTGTTGGCGCACCATCCGCGCCAACCGGCCTGGGCGCTCGATACGGTCGGTAATGCCAGCTTCGGCGAGCAACTCTCGTGGCGTGATACCGTACCGGTCGGCCGCTCGGGCCAACCAGGACTCGATAGTTTCGTCCGAGTGGATAGCGCACGCGATGGGCCAGCGATCGATGTCGTAGCCGCCGGGAATCGCCCGCAGCGAGCACCCCGGGTTTGTTGGCTCAGGCGGTTTGGCTGCTGACCTGAGCGGCATTGTCGATGGTGGTGTTCGCGATCAGGTCCTCGGTGATGGTTTCGACACCGGTGGTGATTGCCAGATAGCTGACGCGATCGAGGAGGTTGGTCAGCGAGGCGATTCTTCCTTGTGTTCGGCGGTGGAGCTCCTTGGCGTGATCGACCAGCATGCCGGGTGTGGCGTCCGCGAGTTTGAGGTGGCTTTCCATGACGCGAAGCAAACTGACCCAGCTGCGAAATCCCGCGTCGGTCTTGATCACGAACGGCGCGACCGGGCACCGTGTGGCACGGCGACTGGTTTGCGCGTACGCGGCCTGCTCGCCGATGAGGCCCTCGTCGAAGAACCGCTTCTCGCGCAACTTGACCCCGACGTAGACGAACGTCACCGCCATCTCATTCGCGAGGCCCTTGAGGTGGTTCGATACCTCCGCGCCGTGGCGATGCCGGAAGTCGATGAAGTGGAGATCGTCGATCACGATCAACCTGGTCTCACAACTGGTCACGCAATCGACCGCCAGTGCACCGAGCCGAGATGTGGACGCCCGATCCACGGCGGGATGACCGTAGAACCGCAGAATCTGCTGATTGAGACCCTTCAAGGTGATCCCAGCACTGAGCGGAACGAACGCGACCGGTAGGCGCTGATGGCCGTCGGGTGTGGTCGGCCCTTCGCGTCGATACGCCTTCTGGTGAAAGTCTCGCGCGTAGCGAGTCGCGATGGTCGTCTTGCCGAGGCCAGGCTCGGCATCGATCACGACCGAGCCACGCAACCGGTCCCCGTCACGCCTATTCGATGCCATGACCTGATCGATGACTCCGTAAGCGGTCTTGAGCTGTGCGGTCTTCACCGTCGGAAGGTTGGCGTTCCACACCATCCGCGCCTCGTCGTAGTCCTCCCGTTGATCGTCGGGCAGCGCGTCCATGTCGCGACGACTCAGCACTTCGAAGTCGTCGCGTGGGCCTGCGCACGCGAAGGCATCCCAGCCCTGTTTTCGGGACAGCTGGTAGCGGGCGCTACCGTTCGTCGCCAACCATCGGGCCCACCGGTTTCTCATTCGTGAAAGACCTCGAACGCATCCTCGTCGGGATGCTCGTCGTAATAGCGATCGAACACATCGAGATCGTCCACGACATCGCCCAAAGCTGTTGCTTTCGGCATCCGCGCGACCAGGTCGATGACTGCCGGCAGGGCCGCCTCCTCGCGATCCTCTTCTGGCGAGATCGGCTCTGCGGCCTTGCCTGCCACATCGACCAACCGCTGGCTGGACAAGCGGCGGGCAAGTGCTTTGTCCCGGCGACTGAGAACTTCGTCCCGGCCCCAACTACCGAGCAGATCGTGCACCGCGCTCGACGGATTCACGTGCCGATTGGTGCGGACGCTGACGCGCTTGGCGTAGTCGGCAGCTTCCTGACTGAACGGCGATGTCAAAGCGTGAGCGTGCTCCCACTCCAGCCGCGACCATTCACCGGTGTCGGGGTTGCGGAAGTACGCGAAGCGGACATCGTCAGAGTCGATCGAGATCGGCCACAACCCGGCGTGTGCGCCTTGGTAGGGCGACTTTCGGAGCCGAAACCCGTTGAGCCCTTCGCCGTCGTAGCGCTGCCCGTTGGCCTCGACACCGTAGTTCTGGATGGTCCTCCACTCGACGTCAAGAAACTCATAGACGAGTTCAGCGCGCGCCGGCAGGGACAACGATCCGCTGCGTGCGAGTCCGATCTCGTACATCTCGACCGGGGAGAAGCGTTCTCGCGGCAGGCTGGGGATACACAGGCCGTCGTGCTTGGTGCGGTGATAGACCGAGCCGATCCACTCGCGGATGATCTGTTCGAGTTCGGCGACATAGTAGAAGGCCTTGCCCTCTACGTCGGCGCCGCGAGAGTACACGTCGGGCCCCTTATAGGCCGGCAGGTGTTGCAGCAACGACTCCCGCAACGTGCGAAAGAACCGCTCGACCATCGGCTTGTCGGTGGGCTTTCGGGCGATCGCCGGCTGCACCGAAATCCCCAATCGTGCACACGCGCCGATCACGTGTTCCGACAGGTACTGCTTGCCGTGATCCACCACGATGGTCTCCGGCAAACAGCTCGTGACGGTGACATCGCGGTCGGGTGCGTCCTCCTCCGACAACTCGTACTCAGTCACCACGTTGAGGGGAACTCCGTGAAATGGCCACACCGCCACGTCCCCGGTCGTCGAAGTGCGGGGTGGCGTGACCGCCTGATAGAGCACGTTCGCCACATCGCGCGCCTTCGTCGACAACGGGGTGAGCTGCGCACCCAGGATGCAGCGCGTGTAGACATCCATGGCGATGGTCAACTCCACCGGCACCCACCGCAGCGTCACCGGCTCCATCGCAAACACATCCAGCGGCGTTGTGTCCAGCATCGCGAACTCGCCGGGTCGGGTCGCGCGCAGGCGGCCGTAAACCCCCGGTGGGAGGTTGGCAACGGATCGGCGGTTCTTGGCACTGCCGAAGGCGGACCGCCCCTTCGACAACGCGTCCAAGCGCCGCCGTGCCGTCGACGGCGATGGGACACACACCTCGCCAGCTCCGTACTCCGCGTCCACCCTGCGATTGACAGTGTCGATTACGACGTTCCTCGTCGGTGTGGAAGCTCCGACCAGTTCGTCTAGAACGCGGACGCACATCGCGTCCCATCGGACGTCGACGGTGGAACGGCGCTTCTGCAGCAGTCGGCTATCGGCAATCCCAGCCAAACCCGACATCCGATAACCGGCAACCCAGCGTTCGACGGTGCGATCGGATACCCCAAGTTCCGCGGCCTTCTCGCGGTACGCATCGCCAGCAGACTTCCCACCGACGGAGACGACTGCGATGACGTCACGGATATGGCCTGCCCGCGCCTCCAGTGCATCTCGTTGCCTACTGGTGAGTGACCCGAGGATGACCGGCACGAGCTCCTCGTCGGCGTCCCGAGACTCCACCTCATTCACCGGTCGTCCTTCGGCAAGGAGACGATCGAAGGGAACTCGCGTCGCGGTCCGATCTGAGAAGAGCTCAACCCCGCGACTATCGATGCGATGGACACGCCACAGCGCACCTGCAAACCACAGATCGGCTCCGACCGCCAGATCGAACCGTCCAGAACTCATGCGGCCGCACTACCGACCGTGATCGCCGACGTTCCAGACAGCGGGATACTCAAGTCCGTCGCCCAACGAGACAGCCAAAGCTGCTCCAACAACGCAGTCATCGCCGCCGAACGAGTGACGGCGCTCCCGTCCTGCGACGCCCTGAGAATCTGATCGATAGTCATTCCGTCCGTCGCGACCGCAGACACACGCTCGGACGCGGCACGGTCGACGAACCGAGATCGCTTCGCCAGGCTCAGAAAGCGCACGTTGCTCAGCTCCGTGGGGTCGGTGCCCGACCACACCTCGTACTGCCAACCACGCTCCCGGCACACCCGGTCGGTCCACTTCAAGACTTCGACCACCTTGGGCTTCTCCAGCATCCGATTGGGCTTCACGTCGACCACGGTGAAGGAGCCGTTCCGATGCTGCAGCAAGAGGTCGGGCACGTGACGGCGGAACGCCGATCCGTCGTACCCGCGCATCCAGAAGGGCTGAGCGGCCACCCATGCGACGGACGGACAGAAATCGGCAAGCAGAAGCCGGTCGCGTTCCAGAAGACTCTCGTAGACCAGATGCGCCTGAGTCGTTGAAGACCAGTAGAGGCCCGAATAGTTCCGTTGCCCCGCCCGCGACACCGGGATGCGGACTGGCCGACCGCGCACCACCCGACCGGCATCGACGCGGTCGAAGTCCACCGTGACGGGCTCACCGTCGTCGGCGATGTAGCTGACTTCGGTTGCTGCACCCTTGGCGGATGTCACAACCTGACTGTGCCTGACGCCGACACGTTGATGACTTTCCGACACGCATCCGACAGCTAAATGACAATCCGACAAGTTAGACGGATTCCTACACGCCTACCTACCTCCACCTGCTCACCACCCAAATCCCACACACCTCTTGCATCTAGGTAACGGTTTGATAACGGTCGCCGGGCTAGTGTTGGATTTGACACCTGTCGAGTTCCTAGCGTTCGCGCTAGAGGTTCGGCGGGAGGTGACTGGTGACAGCGACGCTGCACAAGTTGACCGCCGGCGACGGCTACACCTACCTGACCCGCCAGGTCGCCGCCGCCGACAGCACCGAGCGGGGCCGCGCCTCACTGGCCGACTACTACTCGGCCAAGGGCGAATCGCCGGGCCGGTGGGTCGGCTCCGGGCTGGCGTCGTTGGCCGACACCGGCGGGCGGATGATCCCCACCGAGACCGTCGCCAAACTCTGGACGGTCCCCGAATCCTCACCAGTCAGCGAAGCCCAGATGGCCGCATTGTTCGGGGAAGGCCTGCACCCCAACGCCGTTGACATCACCGACTACCAGCTGGCCCGCGGAGCCCACGAACGCGCAGCCATCAGTGCCGCCCGATTGGGCACCCCGTTCGCGATCCGCAGCGGCGAAACGAAGTTCCAGCAGGCATTGGCGGTGGCCTACCGCGAGCACAACACCGACGCCGGAAAGCATTGGGCGGCAGCGATCGAACCGGAGATTCGGGCGACGATCCGCACCGCCGTCGCCCGCGAGCGTTTCGCCGAAGAACACGGTCGGCCGCCCGCCGATGATCGTGAGCTTTCCGGGTATATCGCCCGCAACACCCGCGCCGCCACAACGGCTGTCGCGGGCTATGACGTGACGTTCTCGCCGGTCAAATCCGTCTCGACGCTGTGGGCGGTCGCACCCCTGGAAGTCGCCACCACCATCGAGCAAGCCCACGACTCCGCAGTGGCCGACGCCCTGGCGTTCTTGGAGGAACGTGCGGCGTTCACGCGCACCGGCCATGACGGCATCGCCCAGGTCGACACCACCGGGCTGATCGGGGCCGCGTTCACCCACCGCGACTCGCGTGCCGGGGACCCGGATCTGCACACGCACGTGGCGATTTCCAACAAGGTCGCCCACGTTGACGCCAACGGTGCACAGCGCTGGTTGGCCCTGGATGGACAGCCGTTGCACCGGGTGATGGTTGCTGCCTCCGAGCTCTACAACACCCGCCTGGAAGCCCACCTCGGGCAGCGTCTCGGGCTGCAATTTCATGAGGTCACCCCACCGGGGCGAGGTAAGCGAGCAATCCGGGAAATAGACGGTGTCAGTCCTGAATTGATGAGCCGCTGGTCGTCGCGCCGGGCGGCGATCGAAGCCCGCACCGCTGAGCTGTCGAAGCGGTTTCAGGCCGATCATGGACGCGAGCCGACCAACGTCGAGGCTATCGCGCTGGCTCAGCAGGCCACGCTGGAATCCCGCGAGGCCAAACACGAACCACGGTCGGTGGCCGAGCAGCGCCAGACGTGGCGGGCCGAGGCCATCGAAGTCCTCGGCAGCACCCACCATCTGACCCAGATGCTCGGCGCTGCCCTGGCTGCAACACCCGCAAGGCCCGCGCCTGCGATTGACGCGCAATGGGTTGATGACCGCGCCCGCGATGCGATCACCACGGTCGCACTGTCGCGCTCCACCTGGCAGCGTCATCACGTGCTGGCCGAGGCGCAGCGCATCGTGCGCGCCCACGGAGTCGCCGCCGACGACACCCTGGCTGCACGCATCACTTCCGCGGCTTTGGGTGAGGGGATTTCGCGCCCAATAGCGCGCATCGGTGATGCGGACATGGGCGAACCGGCCGCGCTTCGCCGTCGCGACGGCGCCAGCATTTACAGCCGCGACGGGGTGGCCCTCTACACCTCCAATGAGATCGTCGCCGCCGAGCGCCGACTGCTCGATGCCGCGCACCGCCGCGACGGCCGCACCGTGGACACCGCCGACATCGACCTGGCACTCGAAGACGCCGCCGCCCGCGACAAGACCCTCAACCCGGGGCAGGAGGCCCTGGTGCGCGAGATGGCCACCAACGGGCGCCGCGTCGCGCTCGCGCTGGCCCCGGCCGGCTCCGGCAAGACCACCGCCATGGCGGCCCTGTCGCATGCGTGGCGCAGCTCCGGTGGCAACGTGGTCGGCCTGGCCCCGACCGCCGCCGCCGCCATCAACTTGGGCACCGATCTCGGGGCACCCGCCGACACCCTCGACAAGTACATCCAACTCACGGACAACTGGGCCAGATCCCCAGAGCCCGAATGGTTCACCGGTGTTGATGAATCCAGCCTGGTCATCATCGACGAAGCCGGACTGGCCGGCACCCTGCAACTCGACACCGTTATCGGCCATGCGCTCGCCCGTGGCGCGAGTGTGCGGCTGGTCGGCGATGACGGGCAGATCGCCTCCATTGGCGCCGGCGGCATCCTGCGCGACATCGCTACCGAAACCGAAGCCCTCACCCTCTCCCAGCTGGTGCGGTTCACCACCCCCGACCAGGGAGCCGCCACCCTCGCGTTGCGGGCCGGTGACCCCGCCGGCATCGGCTATTACATCGACCACCACCGCGTGCACGTCGGCGCGGATGCCACCGCCGCCGACATGGCCTTCGCCGCCTGGCACACCGACACCACAGCCGGGCAGCACAGCATCCTGCTCGCCCCGACCAACGACCTCGTGGACTCACTCAACGCCCGTGCGCAGGCCGCCCGCGCCGCCGACGCCCTGGCCGCCGACCCCACCTGGACCCCGGGACGATCCACCCAGCTCGCCGATGGGCTTCCCGGCTACGTCGGCGAGATCATCCGCACCCGCGAAAACGCCCGCAAGCTGCAATTGACCGGGACCGACTACGTCCGCAACGGCTACACGTTCACGATCACCGAAGTCCTCGACGACGGGGGTCTGCGGGCCCGGCACAACGGGACCGGCCGCCACATCACGCTGCCCGCCGGCTACGTGTCCGAGCACGTGACCCTCGGCTACGCCAACACCATCGACGGCGCTCAAGGCCTCACCGCCGGACACAGCTGCCACGTCGTCGGTGCCGAGCACCTGAGCCGCCAGCAGCTCTACGTCGCCATGTCACGCGCCCGCGTCGAAAACCACATCTACCTCTCGACGGCCGAAGCCGATCCACACCGGGTGCTGGCGCCGAAGGCGACCCATCCGGATACCGCGGTGGACGTGCTCACCAAGATCCTGGCCCGCGACGGCGCCCAAATCTCGGCCACCACCGCTAGCCGCCAAGCCGCCGACCCCGCGCTGCGCTTGGGGCCCGCCGCCGCGATGTACGCCGATGCGCTGGCCAGCCTCGCCGAACACGAGCTTGGCCTGGACCGCCTCGACGCCCTGGCGGCCCTGGCCGACCGCACTCACCCCGGCCTGTCGGCTGCCGCCTCCTGGCCGGTCCTGCGCAAACACCTCGCCCTCATCGCCTGCGCCGGCGGCGACCCGGACACCGACCTGGCCGACGCTGTGGCCCGCGGAGGCCTGGACGATGCTGCCGACCCGGCGGCGGTACTCGACTGGCGCATCGACCCCACCGGCGGGCACTCCGCCGGCATCGGACCCTTGCGCTGGCTGCCCGCAATACCCCAGGTCCTCGTCGACGACCCGAACATCGGCGGCTACCTCACCAACCGGGCACAGCTGGTCACCGAACTGGCCGAGGACATCCGCACCCAGGCGCAGGCCTGGACACCTGCCACCGCACCCGCGTGGGCGCTGCCACTGATCCACGCCGACGCCCACGGCCTAGCCGCCGAGATCGCCGTCTTCCGCGCCGCCCACAACGTCACCGCCGAAGACAGTCGGCTCCTGGGGGCTCCGCTGTTCGCTGCGCGGCCGCGCGCCATCCAGCATCTGTTGCTCGATGCGGCGATCGACACCATCGGCACCCACCGGCCCGCGACGTCGCGGTTCGCCGAACTCATCGACGGCATCAACCCGGCCATCCGCACCGACTCCTACTGGCCGACGCTGGCCGACCATCTGGCCACCATCGCCCCGGTCCGCCCCGACCTGGGAGCACTGGTGCGCGAAGCCGCCACCGAACGGCCCCTGCCCGACGAGCTGCCCGCAGCCGCCCTGTGGTGGCGCCTGGCCGGTCGCCTACACCACACCACCACCCTGCACGCCGCCCACTCCAAGATCACCCCGGACTGGCTATCCGACCTAGCCGGTGTATTCGGCACCGCCACAGCCGAACTCATCGCCGCCGATACCGCGTGGCCCGGTTTGGTCGCCACGATCGCTGCCGCCGACCCCGACCGCTGGACCCCGGCCGATCTGCTCACCCTCGCGGCTGAGCACCTCACTGAGGCCGACCCGACCCATACCGAGATCGCACCCCAGCACTACGCCCGGCTGATCACCGCCAGCGTCGACATGATCACCACCGCCGACCACGCCGCTGGCGACCACCGCGGTGCCCCCCTGCCAGAGCACCCACCCCTGACAGACGAAGAACACGAACAGCTGGTGCAGCTGGACCCCGAGCAGCACCACGCGGTCAGCGATCCGCACGTCGAACTCGACGCCCCGTGGCTCGCGTCGCCGCCGGCGGACCTCGAGCGACCGATCGACGGCGACCACTACTACCCCGACCACGACGGCGACGAGCTCGGCGGCCTGGCATTCGAGGACCTGTCGACCACCCGTACCCCGGCACCGCCTCTACCAGCCGCACTACTCGACGTCGCCGCGGTACGCACCGACTACCAACACGCCCTGAACACTCACACCGAACTGGCGAAAGCCGTCGCGATCTTCAACGGCCCCAACATGGTGGCCGCCGCGGACCGGATTCGCGAAATGCGGGCCGCGGCCGAAGCCGACCGCCCCTACCTGTCGGCCGTGCAGGACGTGATGGATGCGTGGGCCGACGCCGAAACCGTCCACGCCGCCGCACAGGCCCAGGTCGATTGGGCGCGAGCCCAGCTTGACCGGCTTCTGGCCGACCCCGACGCCGACCCGCTCGACGTCGCCTCTGCCCGCGCCGACATCGCCGTGCGCCGCATGATGCTGCCGGACCTCTCCCCTGCCGAGCAGTTCTACCCCGCCCTGACCGAAGCCACCGCCGCCCGTGCCGCTGCGGCCGGCGGCGCGGACAAGATCATCACCAGCGCCGACGTCGAACGCGCTATCGCCGCGGCGACCGGCGCCGACTACACCGCCCTGCGTGAGGCCAGCGCCCACGCTGCCAACCTGCGCCACGA
Source organism: Mycobacterium sp. TH-M82 (assembly GCF_057473605.1). NCBI lineage: Bacteria > Bacillati > Actinomycetota > Actinomycetes > Mycobacteriales > Mycobacteriaceae > Mycobacterium > Mycobacterium sp. TH-M82. Next base: position 19,531 of record NZ_JBYCKY010000733.1, read on the forward strand.
CCTGGACCGCGCCGAACTCATCACCGCCGCAGCCTTCACCGCCACCGACACCAGCGCCCTGGACTACATCCTGTCCGCCGGACACCTCACCGAACTCGACCACGAACTACGGACGTTGACCGCCGCCGGTGTCACCGACACCCGAAACCCACTGGCCCTCACCACAAGCCACGACGATGATGCGGTGCGGGCTGCGGTGGCCACCGCAGCGGCGCAACCCTTCACCATCAGCATGCTGACCGCACAACCGAGCCCCGTGCTCGACGCCGCGGTGGTCGAGCTCGACCAGGCCGCCGCCGCAGCCGGCCGCCGCACCTACCACGCCACCACCCGACGGCCCGAGCACCCGAGCCTGGCCGAGCTGCACCAGCAGCTCACCGGCGGGCAGTGGCACGCCGACGCCGGGGACATCATCGTCATCGACTCCGCCGCCGACGCCGAACCCGCAATGCTCGCCGACCTCGCCGAACACGCCGCGGCCCACCAGGCCCGGCTGATCCTGCTCGACACCACCACTCCCACCTGGCCGCCCCAGCCCGCCCACCAACTGCTGCAGCTGCTGAACACGGACCTGCCCTGGGCGCAGACCATCACCGACCCAACCGGCCGCATCGACCGCGCCCGCCCCCCTGTCACAGCAGGTGCCCCCGACGTACAACCCGCACTCACCCAGATCAGCCGCTTGGACGCCACCCACCTCACCGACGAACTCCAGGCCGCCCTGGAAAAGCGCGACCAGCTGCGTAAGCAGCACCGAGTCAGCAACGATGTCCACCACGTCGGCGGCCGATTCCCCGGCCGCGACCCTGGTCCCGAGCACGACCTTGCCCCACGACCGGACGGCCCTGATCTGTAGGAAATCGGCTCCTACCGTTGGACCAGGGAGCGGCTTGACCCCGATGATCGGCAGATGATGACCCCCACGACATACACTCCGTACTGCGGTCTGCTCTACGCAGATTCACGCCCCTACATGGCCGAAAGCGCCCCACACCTCGCCATCTCGGCTCCGACTCGCACCGGCAAGACTCGGCGCATCCTTGCGCCCGCCGCGGTGGTGCATCCGGGCCCCGTCGTCTGCGTTTCCTCGAAGGAGGACCTCGCCGAGCTTGTCCTGACCCGCCGCTTTACCGGGCCGACCGCCGTCATAGACCTCCGCCCGCAGAAAACCCTCGTGTGGCCGGCCAACGTAAAACCCATGGTCACCGACCCCACCCGGGCGATCACCACTGCCGACGAAGCGCTCACCGTCGCCGAAACGATGCTGGCCACAAGCGGTGTCGGCTTCGGCGGTGCCTCCAGCGGCCAAACCGTCGCGGCTGGCGGACTCTGGGAAACTAGCGCCTCAGCGCCGCTGGCGTGCCTGCTGTATGCGGCCAGCCCACTCGGCAACGGCGAAGGGATGCCCTGGGTGCTGCGTGCAGCCGGAACTCGCGGGGACAAGCAGGATGACGAGAACCATCCCGGTGAGGTCGACTACCCCTCGTGGAGGACGGCCTACGCGCTTTGCCCGCACGGTGATCTGCGTGAACCGCTGATGGAGCTGATGAGCATGGATGGTCGCTTGCGCGACAGCGTCACCATCACGATCAAGAAGGCCATCACCCCGTGGATCCGCCTCGGCCTCATGGGAAGTGACCCTCAAACCCAGCTGACCGCGATCGACGAACTGAGCATCGACTCGTTCGACGTCACCATGCTTGATGATCCCGAGGCCACACTGTTCGTGATCGCCCCCAACACCGGAACCGTTGCCGGCGCGGCGGTCGCGCTCATCGACTCCATCATCCAGTACTTCCGCAAGAAGACGGCCAACCACCAGCTGACCCACCGTCTGCTGCTCGAACTCGACGAAGTCTGCAACTCCTGTCCGCTTCCGGCGCTGCTGAACTACGTTGGCGAATCAGCCGGCCTTGGCGTCAACATCATGGCCACCGTACAAGCCAGCAGTCACTTCGACGTCGTCTACGGACCCAAATATGCTGACGCCCTGCGCGAAATCTTCCCCGGCACGCTGATCATGTACGGCGCCCACGAGCGCCACTTGCTCGAACAAGCCTCCGACTGGCAGGGCCTGGCCACTCGGCGTACCGAGTCCTACGAATCGAACAACGGTGGGCGCTCCCAATCCAGCCAATTCGGGGCAGCAATCGCCTGGCAAGACTTTCTCCCACGGAGTCGAGAGGAAGCACAACTGCTCCGTCGCGGTACCGCCGGAGAGCGAGTCGCGATACCTGACTGGTCGGATTTCCTCACCATGTGGGACCGCGTCGTCGACCAGCGCGTCCGTCGTCGTGCTTGAATCGACCCAATTCCGGTCCACGTCAGCAGTCGACGAGGCCTCGGAGTCGCGCAGCGGTCTCCAGGTCTGTGCGGAACTGATCGAGCGATGACACCGTGTACAGACCGTCGATTTCCTTGGTGACCCACAGGTTGTGGATCCGCCGCAGGTCGGCTTGGCGAGATTTCCAGCCGATGCCGTCAACGACTGCCATGATGAACTGCGTTGGCTTCCGAACGGCGGCCATCTTCGCGATTTCTTCGTAGGCGGCGGTGAGCTTGCTGCCTGTTGAATCAAATCCTTTGGCGGCCACTACGATTGCCGCGTCGTCGGTGTTGGGAATAACCAGGTCGCCAGGACCTGTCTGCCCGCCGCGCCCGAGGAACCGTGTCCTCAGGGTAAATGGCAGGCCGAGGTCATTGGCGATCTTCTCGATCATGTCTTCGATCGAGCGTCCCGCTTCGCTGGCCCGTGTCGCGGTCACGCGAGTCCCGGCGCGGGCAATGAGCACATCAGCCAACCCGTACTGGGCATTGACTTGCTTGCCCACCATGGCAACAAGATCGAAGCGATCATCGAGAAACGCTACGAGGATGTCGGGGCTCTTACGTGCGAGGGTGACGAATCCCGACGTGTTCAGCCCATCTCGCAGGGCCATCGAGAGTTTTTCCTTACCGAGGCCAACGATCAACCCGAAGACGTAGACCCAGTGCGCGTGCGCGTTGGCCCACTGTGCCAGTGACGATTTGGTCATCGGCGACACTGCGGAGAGGCTGGCAACGGCATCACGGATTTCCTGGGTGCTGGCCGTCGGTTCTGTCGGGTCCACGTGCGGAGTGAGGGTCCTCAAGGCACCGAGGTAGTCGTCGAACGAAACAGGTACGGTCACTGGCTTCGCCCGATAAACAGGTACTCGCTGACATCGCGCCGCGTTGCAGCGGCATGCGTCCCGAAACTGTACTTGTGGTCGATTGCGACCGCTTCCACACAGGGTTTGACTTTGCCCATCAGGTCGATGATGCGCGCGGCGTCCGGGATGGCGTTCGACGAATACGACAGCACAATCGTGCCTGCGTCCTGAAATAGCTCGAAAGTGCGGCTCAATGCATCTTCGATCGTGCGCTTGTAGGCAAACGGGGTGAAGCGTTTTTCCAGCTTTTTGGTCTTGGTGTGCTCCATGATGTTCACTCCACGCCAGTACACGCTCAGCCCCTCCAGGAAGTGGTAGCGCTTGATGTAGTCGTTGTCGTCGCTGGGGGGAGCGTAGGGGGGATCGAGGTAGACCAAATCCGGCGTCGTATCAGGGATGTCGAACACATCGCCGGTCCGGGCTTTGCTGCGCAGGCCGTTGCTGAACACGATTCTGTTGTAGTCGGCCGCCCGCTCGCGGAAATGATCACGCAGGCTCATCTTGAGGTCACGGCGGCCATCGGCATAGCGGGTCGAGTCTGTGAAGGTGAACACCCCGCGAGGCTGTTTGCGCGCGGCAGACAGGACCAAGGCTGCGATCGCGATGTCGCGTCGGTAGCCGACTAGCTGGTCGATGTGAGACCAGGCGGAGTCCAGGAACGCCCGGTCTTCGCCGGTGAAGTAGAGCCCGTCAAATCGAGACTGGATGAAGTCGCGGTCGTCGGCCGGCGGCCCGCAAATCGTGTCGATCAGGTCCGGTTCCAGCTGCACCGTCGAGTTCGCCACCGCCGCGCGGGCAATGACCGTAGGGAAGGTGAGGAAGTCGTTCGAGATGACCTGATACCCCTGAGCCTTGAGGAGATAGGACACCACGCCCGAGCCGCAGAACGCGTCGACAGCTGTCGATCCGCCGATGTCGGCAAAGACCCGCTCCAAGTGCGGCAGCAGCCGGTACTTGGATCCCATGTACCGAATGCGCGGAAAACTCTGCGCCCGGCCCAGAATTGCCGACGACGACGATTCCCTTATCACGCCCACAAGAATCCCACACCGGGTCGTTGCGTGCCCAGCAGCTCCCACGGCGCGGCGGGCGTAGAGTGCCCGCCGTGGCCGTCTTGCAGGTCAACCAGATCCAGGACAAGGTCCAGGGCGGGCTGTGGCGCACTCGTCGATGTCTCCGACGTTCCGCTCGATCAACAGGACACTGCCCGGCGCACCTGGGGCGGGGGGCTGGCGGTGATGGCGACATGGCGCCACGGGTACAGATAAGCCGTCAACACGATCGGTACGCCGAGAGTTGCGCGGTCTGCGGTTGTCCGCAGGGGCTCCCGTTCGTGTCGAGGCTCCCCCGGTTGGTCAGTAACCGGCGTGCCGTGGTGGGTGAATGTCGTTGGCGTTCAGAACATCTGTGATGGCTGTTCTCATGTCGTCAACGGTGATGGTTCGCAGTGATTCGATGTCGCCGGCGTAGAGGTCGATGCTGGGGTCTTCGGCGACTCGGGTCTTCATGTTGCGTGCCGCTTCGGTGATGACGTTGCGGACGTAGCGGCCGTTGCCGGGAATGTCGATGAGGTGGAAGCCATCCATGGCGTCGGTGGCGCAGAGCCATTGGGCGACCTCGTTGAAATACTGTCGGCCTGGCTCGGCGATGGTCACGCGGTAGCGGCCGGCGAAGATGTCGGCGATCTCCAGCAGCTCTGCCGGGGTGCTGGAGTCAAATTCGAGTTTGTGGGGGAAGCGGCTGCGCAGTCCGGGGTTGGCCGAGAGCATGGCACTCATGGCGGTGGCGTATCCGGCCAGGCAGATCAGGGTGCCGTGACGGTGATCTTCGGCGTACTTCATGATGGTGTCGAGGGCACGCCGGCCGAAGTCACGTTCAAGATCGGGCTGATACAGCGTGGGTGCCTCGTCGATGAAAAGGGCACGGCCCCGGGCGCTTTCGAGGATCGTCTTGGTCTTTTCCTCGGTTTCACCGATGTGCGATCCGCACAGATCCTCTCGGGACACTTCGATGAACTCCGGCGAGTCGAGGATGCCCAGGCCGTAATACATTTTGCACATGATCCGGGCGATGGAGGTTTTCGCCGTTCCGGGCGGGCCGACGAGAAGCATGTGCAGTGAGCCGTCTTGGTCGACGTCGACGCCGCGTTGTGCCATCACGTGGTCGTAGCGCTGTTCGTTCTTCAGTTTGGTGACGTGGGCTTTCACCCGCGACAATCCGACGAAGCCCATCAGTTCGTCGTGCGCCTCTTTGAGGACGTCTTGGGCCGCGGTGCGGTCCTGTTCTCGGCGAAGTTGCGCGGCGGTAGGACCGGATTCGGGGTCCCATCTGTTCGTGCGTGCGGCAATCGCATCGCTGGTGGTGACGACCGGTCCGTAGGTCGGGTCATCCAGGGCAGCAGCGGCGCTGGAATCCAGGGTGCCGGCAATGGTGGCGGCACGGAACTGCTCGCGTGCAGTGTTCTCATCACCGAGGGCGCGGTGGCATAGGCCGCGGTGCAAAGCAGCGGCCGTCGTGATGCTCTCGCCGCCCGGGATGTTCTGAGGGGTCAGCGGTTTCAGGATCGACAGGGCGGTGTCGAACTGTCCGAGCCCGGTATGGGCGATACCGGCCAGCAGCGTGTTGGCGGCATCGATCAGTGAGCCTGCCGCGTCGGCGCTGGGCTGCCCGGCGTGCTCGATCACGTCCGGCCAGCGCTGGGCGACGAAATGCAGCGTCGCCGTCACGAATCGCAGGGTCGGCTCCTGGGCGGGCTCGCGGCCGGTATCGACAGCTGCGAGTTCCTTCTCGGCAGCGTCGTAATCGCCGGCGCTGATGAGGGCAGCCACGTACGCCAACGCCAGCCCGGTTGACGTTGTCGGGCACAACACGAGGTAGCCGCCGGGGACCGGGACACTCGGCTGTAGATCGGAGTCGCCCAGGCCAAGGCGGCGGGTTTCACGATGCAAGGTGCTGCTGGTCTGACGTGCGTGCCGCAGTGTCGCCACCGTGGTGTCGCCGGCGGCGATCAAGCCCATCCATGCGTCGCACATGGCCGGGTCGAGGTCGGCGGCCCGCCGGAAAGCTAGGCGGGCCTGCTCGACATTGGGGTGCTGGCCGTTGAGGAGTCCCAGCGCGGCGATGCCGGTGTCGAGGTATTCGCGGGCGTTCACTGATCACCTCTGCCGTTCGATGGTCTGCTCGGATGGGGTACTGCGTCGAATCCTAGGGGCGTTGCCTGATCGGCAGGTTGCACGTCCCGGTCGTTGGTGCCCTGGGCAGGGCGCTGGCCAGCACCGGCGCGCGCTGGTTGGTCACGGTGTTGTCTGGGTGAGCCGGACGGCCGGGGCGCCAGGGTGTCGTGTCCGACGTCGGCGCTGCCTGAAGAGCGCGGAGCCGCTTGTCGCGGCGACGGGGCGCTTGACCTCGGCGATGTGTTGTCGCGTTGGTCGGCCGCGCTCTGCTGCCGCTTCTCGTGGTGTTTACGTACGGCCTTGCTGGCGCTGTGGGCGACGGCGGCGCCGATGACGACCTCGGGAGCGGCGACGACTTCGGCTGCCTCACCGACCGCGCCAGCGGCGCGGGCCGCGGTCCCCGTCCGGGTTGCCACGCCCTGGCCGGCGGCCGCGCTGGTGGACCGCTTGGCGGCCGTGCTCGTTGCCGACGCTGGGGCTGCCGCCGGGCGGGACTGCGGCCGTGGTCTGAAGGTGTCGAACTGGGCCGGTGTGGTGCTCCGGGAGGTCTCGGCAGGGTCGTCGGTGCTGCTGTCGTCGGCGCGACCGCGGCGCCGCCCACGCAGCCTGGACAGCATCGAGTCAGCGTCGTCGGCCCGCTGCCCGCCGCCCTGGCCACCGCCACGCGCGTTGTGGAGCACCCGCCCGCTGGCGGCGTGGATGGTGTGGCCGATGGTGCCGATGCCATCGGTATGGAATTGGCGGTCCATGAACCGGAAGGCGACGATCGCGATGATGGAGACGAGCATGACGATGAGCATGCGCGGCATCACGGTGACAGTGCCGGTGCCGAGCATGGGACTCGTCAGCGTCCAGGCCATCCAGATCACGACAATGCCGAGGAATGTGGTGTAGGCGGCCAGTTCGGCGGCGTGGACCAGCAGTTGCCACGCACTGTGCTTGGCGTAGGCCATCGCCCGCCCCGCCATGCCGGTCATGCCGATCATGAATGAGGGCCCGACGACTGTGCCGAAGAACGCCGCTTGCAGACCTACGAGGAAGATGCTGACCGAGACGTACCAGTTGAACACCGAAAACGTGACCCCGGTCAGCAGAAATGCCAGGGAGGTCCCGGCGTCGTCCCCGCTGAGCTGCTGGGCATGCAGCAGTGCGTCGCCGGCCCCGCAATCGCCCATCGCATGAGCCGGCCCGGGACCTTTGCCTACGCCGGTGCTGATCGCAGCCGAATATGCCTGTGCGCAGCCCGGAACGTCGTCGGTGACGTAGCCGAAATTCATGACCTGCAACGGATGCCGCACGCCCGCGGTGATGAGATCCCCGAGCATCATGTCCACCTGGTCGGCCAAGGGCCGATCCGCCATGTACGGGCCTTGGCGGGTTGCCTGGGCAATGGAAAAGCCGATGGAGCGGCCCCACGCCAACAGCCCATGGTCGCTGTAGAGGTCACCGATCGGGTCGGCGAACACTGTCAATAGCAGGATCGTGAACACCAGCCCGGTGCCGATGATGGCGCGGCCGCGGCCACCGTTTCCGCGCAAGATATGGAAAGCGCCGATCATCACGCACAACGTGATCGTTATCGGCCCCAGGTAGAGCTGGTTAGCTACCGTCGTGACTGCCCCATAGACCGGGCGGGCCACTTGGGCGATAACGACCAGCCATTGCCCAGACAGCGCGAATCGCAGCAACCACAGCGCCGTGCCGGCCAGAAACAGGTAGAACGAGGCGATGGCGGTCAGCCACCAGCTCGCGGGAGCGTGGGTGGCGGCGTTCTGAATTGCCCCTGTGACCCACCGCAGGATCGTTCCGGGTTCAAGGATGGAGACTTCCTCACCCTGGTTGGTCATGGCTTCGGTGGTATCGACCACCGACAGGAAGTAGTTCGCGAGCGGCACGCCGTAGGAGTCGCGCAGCCCAGTCCAGGCCAGGGCGGCACCACCGACTGACGCCGCGGCCGAGGGTGCACTGATCACCGCCCATAGGGCCAGGGCGTGCACGGTGGCGATGATCGTGCCCAGCCGTCGTGCTTGCGGGTGCTCAGCGAGCCAGACCGCAAGTCGGTCAAGCAGGACGTTGCTGCTCATGCCGCATCCTCGATTGGCGGTGTGCTGTCCAGGTCATCGGCGAGCCCGGCTGTAGGAGCACCGAGAAATTTCACCCGCGCGTGCCGGCGGAACTCATCGACCAGGAAACCCTCACCGCGACGATGCGGCTCGACGTAGCCGAAATCGTCGTCATCGCCGGCCAAGCTCTTCTTCGCGGGGCTGGTGTCTTCCAGGTAGGACTCCACAACGTCCGGGTACAGCGCCGGGTCGATGCCCGCCCACTCAAGGGTCTGCTCCGCCAATGTTTCGTCAGTGATGCGGAACAGCCACTTCTGGGTGATGAACTGCGAACCCATCCGTGCCAGGTGGTGATAGTCCTGCGTGACCAGCCATATTCCGGTGGCGTGCTTTCGCCCCTGAGTTGTGATGCGATGCGCCGCCCGCTTGCCCGGCGGGTAGGCCAGCAGCTCGGCACACTCCTCGAAAATCAGCACCCCGTAGCGGTCGCGGCGCTCAAAGAGCTGTTGCTGTTCAAGGTCGACCAGCAGTCCGTAGATCGCCATCCCGGCCAGCTGGCGGGTTTGCAGATCGAGCACCCCGTTGCTGGCGTTGTTGATGTCATCGGCGTCAGGTAGTTGCAGGCCGCGGGTGAGCCAGATCGTCACGTTCGAGTCGGCGGTGGAGTACGGTGCGCGATCCGGCTCGAATAGGGCCTGGGTGTAGAAGCTCGACGCGGCCGACTCCAGGCGAAGCAGCAGTTCATTCTCGTTAGGGTTCGGCTGTGATCGCAGGTACTCCAGAAGCCCGCGCATGTTGCGAATACCGTTGGCTTCACGTCGATCCGGCCGGACCGCCACCTCGAATTGCGCACGTAACACACTGCGGGGCCCGACCCCGATCATCGGCAGAATATGGTCCGCTGCGCGGGCGCCGGCCTCGTCATAGGGGAAGATCACCAGCGGGTCCAGCGACATATTCGACTGTGTCGGATCGATCACCTGCACCCCAGGAAGCGATCGAAACGCCTTCGCCCACTCCCCATGCGTGCCGGGGTCGAATACACGCACTTGCGCGCCCCGCAAGCCCGCTTCGTAGCCAGAGAGCTTGACGCGGTTGGATTTTCCGCCGCCGGGCTCGCCCACCACCGCGGTACCGGTGTTGTGATTGCGCACAGCGGCACCTTCTGGATCGTGCAGGATGATGCGGGGCTGGGCTGTGTTCTGGTTGACCGCCAAGGGGCTTCCTGTGGCGTTGCCGCAGTCGGCGGAGATCAGTGGCATAAACCGAGACCAGCGGTGCGCGGTCGTCGGATTGCGGAACTGATCCAGCGGGCTTTTCGCCTCACTGCCCGGGTTGAACGCCTTCCAGAGCAGCCGGTGCGATCCGCGCCGGCGACTGAACGCGATAGCAGCTGAGTCGAGTTCCTGGCGGATCTGCTTGACCGCGTCCTCGATCACAGCGATCTTCGGTGCTGCCACAGCGATGACGGAGACGCTGTCCAGTTCGCGTTCGGTCGGGTTGGCGCTGAGTTCGTTGGAATAGTCCAGGGTGTCGTCGAGCTTGACCGCCAGGTTCTCCGCATCAGCATCGTCGCGCTTTCCCGCCCGCTGATCCTGCTGGTCTTTGATGTTCTTGGCGTTGCGCCGGTTGGTGGCCAGCGCCTGCTTGGGAGCAACGACGTCGAAGTGCTGCACCCAGTCGACGACGGCAGTTGTGTCGATCTGGTCGAGAGCGTGAAGATATGCCGCTCGTGGAAAGCGCACGCCGAGCCGGGGGAACTGGTCGACGGGCAGCATCGCCTGGTAGCTGACCGGTCCAGTTGGTTGCCCCTCGGTGGTGAGTTCCTGGACTCGTACCACCGAATGGCGGTTGGGCCACCAGCGGTGCAGGCGTTCACTGTTGGCGCTTTCGTCGAACCAAAACCGGCTGAACATCTCCCCCGAGAGCGTCCGGGGCCCGACGCTGGCGTGCGGTAGCGGTGCGGCGAAGGTTCCCCGTAATGCGTTGTGCCGGTGATGCCACAGGATCTGAGCCGGTGAGGCCGGGGTCAAATGAAAATCGTCGGGCATCGCCGAGACGATCTCTGCGGCCAGCTCCGCGTAGGCAGTCACCGACGCCTCCGAGCCGGTGTCGCGACCGATCACCCAACTTCCGAACTTCTCCGCCTGGCCGGCCACCGTGCGTCCTGCTCGCCCAGCATCCACAGGGATGGTCAGCCAGTACAGCCGCTGGCGAGGCCCTTTGGCCGGCGCCGTTTGCAACGGGTTGGCGATCACCGGCTCCCAAGCGCGACAATGCGATACCCATGCCGGATTGTCGTGGCTGCGGCCAACGATGTTGCCCAGGATTCGGTCCTGGTCCTCAACGGCAACCAGGCCGAACAACTGGGAGCCCGAGGGCAGGTTGCGTCCGAGATTGCGGGTCAGCCGGGCAGCCCGTTCATGCGTGGACAACGCACGCATGGTGACCGGCAGGCCGTGGGCCAGGTAGTCGGCGTAGACACCACCACGGGTGAAGCGAAGGTTGCCGATCACCTCCAGCGGCGGGTCCAGCGAGGTATCAACGCGCACTGTAACTCCGGGATGAGTTGGGGTGCTCCGACCCGGCGCCGCGACGACGCCGAGCCGGAGCGGGGACAGAAGTCGCAAGAGGCCGCGGGACGATCGCATTGACCAAGAACTGGATACGAGTCCCGAGGGTGGGGCGAGCGCTGGGGATAACGACGCGCAGGATCAGCACCAGGATCACGGTCACCACCGGCGCGCCAACCACCACGGTCAGGATGTGTGGGGACTGCACGTTGTGGGTGACCCAGACGATCGCTGGTACCAGGATGAGGCCGATCGTCACCAGCTCGGCCGTGCGGTAGGGCCCACCCCAGAGCTGGTTGCCCCGAGACGATTCGCCGGCCCAGATGGGGATGTCCCGGATGCCGGTCCAGATCTTGGCGTTATCGCCCGACGAGGTGCCGGCGCTCATCGGCTGAGAGTGCCGTAAGGTCCGGGGTTGTAGCCGGTCCGGTCATGGAACTCCTTGGTCCCGGCGTCGTGAATGCCGACCGCATTGGCGATCAGCACAGACAGCGCAATTCCCGCGAAGAACGCCGCGATACCGCTGCCGATGCCCATCTTCCAGGCGTTTTTCAGGGCCACGATGATGGCCAATCCCAGCGATCCGAAGCCGCCGAGAGCTGCGATGAGCAGGTAAGCCTGTTGGCCCATGCTCTCCAAACCGCTCGCTGCGGCCAGGATGGACGTGGTCATGCCGAACCTCCTTGGTTGATGGTTACTGCGGGGCAGCGCTGTTTTCGGGTGGTTCAGGGATGGACTCTGCAAGCGCTGGTACGGCGTCGATTCCGGCGACGAACCAGTTCCCGCCAGAGGCCCGCAACGTCAGCGGATAGGACAGGTCGTACTGGACGTATTCAGCTGAGCGAACTGAAGCACCGACGCGCACCGACAACGTCGTGTTGTCGACAGGATTGTCGGGGGGTTGGCTGATCGCTTGCACGGCAGTCACGTACGCGACGAGGTAGGGGTGGCTGACCTTCGTCAGTTGCGAGTCCGTGGTGATGAAGCGTTCCAGGTCCAGGCCGGGACTGGCCGTCAAGAAGGCGCTCATGAATCCGCCCAGCATGCCTGCGATGGGATGGTTGTCCGCGATCGTGACCGGGTAGCGAAGCGCCACCTCGGTCCCGGCCGGTGGCCCGTCGATGCGGGCCAGATTGTCCACAGCGCGCACGGCATCGCCGCCGTACACACCGACCGAGATTTGGTAGTAATTGCGCTGGGGAACCGCTGTGGCATAAACCTGTTCGGTCACCCCGACCAGAACGCCGTAGGTGAGGTAGTCGCCGCGACGTGGTCCGACCCGAAAGGCGTGGGCCATCGGTTCAGACACGATCAGGGCAGGCGTTGCTGGCATCGAGAGCTGGTCGGCGTTCGGAAAGCAGCGCGATAGGTCGGTTCCGTGCGCGGTGGCCGCAGTCAGATAGGTGCTGACGCAGTCGATGGCGAATGCCTTGACCAGGTCAGTCTGATTGACCACATCGCGGGCAATGGCGGCGACCGGCAGCGGGGCCGGCGGAAACAGCCAATGTTTGACCGTGGACAGGCCGCTGATCGAGGACGTCACGACCAGGATCACCAGCAGCATGCGGCCAGCCCCATGCGATCCGGTAGTGATCCGCTTACGCCAAACCTGGTTGAGTTTCACCATGTCAGATCACCGGGTGGCCGATGATGGTGATACCCGAGACTGCGAATGATCCGTCGCTGGGGTCCGGCCGGGCGGAGGTGTCCCCAGGCAGCAGCGGGGTGTTGGAGGGCAGCCCGTGAGGCTGGTTGCTGCCGCCGAGGATTCCGTTCAGGACGCCGCCTCCCGCCGGTGGTGCGGCCGGTGTGCTGGTGGTCGGTGCGGTCTTGGGTGGAATGTTGAGTTCCTGAATGTTCACCGTGATCTCCGATGCCAACGGATGGGGTACGGCTTCGCAGGCTTCGCCGTGACGCTCATGGGTGTTCTGGGACTTGGTGGTGGCGGCACGGTCGTTGAAGATCCATTGCAGACGGCTCACGACACGGTGGCGAAACCACGCGTCGCCCTCGTCGCCGTCACCGGACTTGTTGACCGCTCCCGGCACGATGCACACCGCGGTGATGATGTGGGGCTGGTCGAGGTAGATATGCAGAACCTCCCCGGCCACCTGACTGGCACAGATCCACGGGACCGTCGCCTTCGAGTCCGACAGCAGCGCAGCCGGGGTCGATCCCGGCAGGGAATCGCAGTCCGAGGTCGCGGTGAACCGCAGCGGCTCATCAACCGAGGCCGGCGGTTTCGCCGGCGCCGGAGGTGGCGGTGCAGGCTTGGCGATCGGGGTGGGTGCCGGCGGCGGGGCTGGGTCACTGCGTGAGGACACCGACGCCCCCACCACCGTGGCCAGGGTCGCCACGAGGGCCAGCCCACCGAACGCCGCAGCGACCATCGGATTGAACCGGCGCTGCGCCTTCACCGCATCGGAATCCTCATCGACACTCCCGGCGCCCTCAGCGCCGCCGCTCGGGGGCTCGACGGGCTGAGCGTCGTCGCCGCAGTCAACAACGGCCGGATTCATCTCCGAGGGCGCGTCGCCGTCTAGTTCGGTTGCCTCGGTGTGTGTGTCGAACCCAGGCTCGGGCTCGGGCTCGGGGCCGGCGGGATTGGTCGCGGCTGAGCGCACGCGCTCCACCCAGGCCGCATCGGAAGGAGACAGATATCCGCTCATCAGTTACCCGTGCCCGCGGCCCTGGTGGCGGCAGTTCAACGCCCGGGAAAACGGTGCGTCGGCGCGCCGTTCGGCGACAACAGCGCGCCGGTACGCCGCGTCCAGCTCCTGGGGCACCCGGCGGTCACCAGCTTCACCAGCACGCACATAGCCGCTGGGAATGTCGAACGGAACCAGCACCGTCTGCTCGGCCAGTGTCCCGTCAACGACCTGCGGGTGGTTGCAGGTGTGCCGAGTTGATCGCTGGATGACCTTCACCACCACCCACAACGCAGCGCCGACAATGATCAGGGGCAAGCAGCGGGCGATGAAGTCAATGATCATCGCGACGACCAAACACATTGCCGTGCAGCTGATCCCGGCAACGATGAGCAGAGTCTTCATGTTGCCGCCTCCCTCCGTGAAATGGGGTCTTCCTGGCGAACGCAACGATAGTCAACTGAACCCGATTACGTCGACATCTATAGACGACTTTAGTTGATTTCGATTAACTTGAGCTTGTGGAAGCAACACGACGAGGACCCGCCGAACCCCCCGCAGCAGGGCCAGCCCGCTTAGACCACTTCGTTCGGGAGCGACTGGCCCAAATGCGGATGAGTCACTACGAGCTCGCCCGCCGCGGCGGACCCAACCGAACCACCCTGCACAAAGCCATCAACGGCAGCGGCCGCCTGCGCGACTCAACCCTGGCCCGCATCGACCTGGCACTGGGCTGGGCCAGCGGCTCAGCCGCCGCCGTGCTGGCCGGCGGACAGCCGCGAACCCAGATGGTGACCGGCCCCGGCGACGAGCACGCCGTCACCGTCCTACAGGCCGCGACCACCATGGTCGTGCAGGCATCCGAACTGCTCGGCAGCGTGCGCGGCCTGCTCGACGAACTCGTCGACCACAGCACGGGGAACCACTAGTGCTCCCCGCAGCGATCAACACCTTCGCCGAAGAACGGCGAGCATGGATCGCAGCCCACACCGGAACCCTCCTGTTCCAGAAGCGCCGCGCCGAAATCCTCGGCAAGGCAATCCGGGCCCGCGACAGGTCGCGGATCGGAGTCCGGCCCAACCCACACGACGACGACGTAACGCCGCCGATTTTCCTGCGGCGCACCTCATCAGCATCAAGCAGCGTCGAAATCGTGATCGTCACCGCGTGCAGCCTCGCCGCCCCGCTCGGTTGGCTCGCCGGCTGGCTGCTCTACCGCAAGATCACCACACTCATCCCCGAGCGCCTGCTGGGCTATCCGATCGCCGGGCTCATCGGCATCGGCCTGGCCTGCGGCCTGCCACTGCCGATGCTCTACGACCCCACCCCCAGCATCTGGTCGGTCATCGTGATCCCCTGGATATGGGCGCAAATTCCAGCCGCGTTCCTCGCCGCCGGCACCTACGGCGTCCTGGAGGGCTGGCTCGTCGTCGAAGGCAGCAGCCACTGGTGGCCACTGCGCCCCGTCGCCGACGAGGTCGACGACGAATTCTTCCTGGCCGGCCGCGAAGTCGCCATGCCCACACTGCTGGACCCACCCAAGCACCACACCCAGCAGCCCATCGCCATCCCCCGCGTAGGAGCAGTCACCATCCAATGGGCACCCCTGCTCACCGCCGCCATCCCCGCCGGTCTCGCAACAACCTGGTACTGCTGGCGAGTCACCACCGCACTGCTGCACCTGCCCACCAGCCTGCTCTACGCCCCATGACCGCACCCTCGGGCCTCAGATGCGCCGCATCTCATCGTGCACCGACGTCGGCACGCATTGCCAACGTCACCGTTCAACGCCGGCATTTCAGGGAGGTCCGTGTCGTGATGCGCGCAGCCCGGCGGGTGCTCATCACCGCTCTGGCACTAAATCTGTGCACCGGCATTGTGGCCACCCCGACCGCCTCAGCACGCGGCACCCTGGTCGTCGGCATGCCCATACACATCGCCCGCCACAAGTGCACTCTCGGGTTCTTCGGCCTCAACAGTCGAGACGACCGCCTCGCGGTCACTTCCGGGCACTGCTCCGACCAGGTCCCCGACCAGTACGTCTACACCGACCGCGGCGTACGCATCGGCAAGGTGGTCGCATGGAAGCGCGACGTCGAAGACTCAGACGGCAGGATCATCGGAGCACGCGGATACACCGTGATTGCCCTCTACAAGACGTTCTCCCTGGAGCCCTACTTCACGGCCACAAGCCGCTACCTCGAAGAAGGCGACTACGTCACGAAATACGGTGAACGGACAGGAAAAACCAGCGGCCGCATCACCCAGGTCAACATCGTCGAAGGGCACCCCGCCCTGAGTCTGGTCCACTCGAACATGGTCCAACTGCCCGGAGACTCCGGATGCCCCTGGATCACCAAGGGACGGACCCTCGTCGCAATGGGCTCCAGCGGAAATCAGGAGCGAGCGGGCGGAGATGCTGGCAGTCAGGCGCAGCCCATCGGCGCGGTGATCGACATGATCCGCGACAACCCGACCGTGTGGGGCGACGACTTCAAGGTCTGGACCCAAGATTGACGGTGACACCATCGTGGGTGCGCGAGTGCACAGCACCGTCGAGAGCGTCGCGCACTCGAACGGCGAACGTCGGCACCATCACCGCGGCGGCATCCTCGGGTGCCATCCAACGAACCTCACGCGCCTCGACGGTCGGCCGATGTGTCCCGTTCAACGGAGTGCATCGGTAGACCAGCGCCACAACGCCTTTCGACAGATTCTTGTACACGCCGGTGAGCCCGACGACTTCCACATTCACGCCAGTCTCTTCGAGGATCTCGCGCCGAACACCTTCTTCGAGGGTTTCGCCGAGCTCGAGAACTCCGCCCGGCGGTTCCCAGTGACCGTTGTCGGCGCGTTTGATGACCAGCACCTGGCCGCTGGCATCGACGACGATCCCGGCCACGCTGACCGAGTGCCGGGGCAACGGTGCGTTCACCGGTCAGCGGGCGCCGGTGTCGAACCGGCCGAGTCGCCAGGGTTCAATTTCCTTCTCCCTCTGGGTCGCGTTCCGATTCGCCGTCAGTAGAGACGCACACCAACGTCATGGGCGGGCGCACGGGCGCACGGCCTAACGGGCCTCGGCCATCTGCGCGGCCCCAAGAATGCGGCGCACCGTACTGTGATGGAGGTCCGTCCGGGAGGCGATTTCGTTGACCTTCACGCCGTCCTCCCCCATCGCCAGCACCTGCTTGACCGTTTCGGGCGACTGACGGATCCGACGAGCACGCAATACGTCTTCGGCGAGGCGTTCGTAGCCCGCATCGTCAGCTTCCGTGAGCTCGCAAACTCCTGCGAACTCAAGTTCGCGATCGCGCCGATCGGTCCTTGGCGCACTCTCCGAGGTAGCGGCCTCTTGCGTCGGCACCAGCTCGGTCTCGGTGGCCAGGTCGACCGGATCGGGGTGTGACAACGTGACGAGAGCCAACGTCGCCTGTGCGATCGTCACGTCGATGATCATGGGCCATATCCACGCCAACTGTGCCGGAATTCCGTTGCGCACCGCGAGGTCGCGCAATGCCTCAAAAGACAGAACAAACGCGCCGGCGGCCAGGAAGACCGTCATCGCCACGGTGCACCAGAACGTCACCGCGGATCGGCGCAGACTGCGCACCAGCAGCGACAGGCCCTCAATGGACAGCATCAGCACCACTGGAGGTGCCACGGCCACAGCGATGGCCATCTGCCGGGGAACCATCAGGTCGGTGGACACCCACGAATGCGCCCCGTTCCCCGCGATCGAGGCCAGGCTTGCCAGAGTCAGTACGAACCAAAAAAAGCGACGCGGACGGCCCTGTTGCAACATGCCGTTAATCGTTCACGGGCACAGTGCTATTCGTCCAACACCAACCCCGAATTGGCTGCCATTTCAGTTGAGGAAGGGCTGTTCGTTTCGGAATGCAACCGCCGTGAGGTCAACACTGAACCGCTGAGTGGCGACCCGGATATTGTTTCCGGTCTGCTCGATCGTCACGTCCGGCTCGTACGCCGGCGGCGCATCAACAGCCACCGAGATCCACGCCCCGGGATAGGGGTTTCTACGGCCAGTATGAACAACCATGGTCGGCGGTCGCGGCGGCTGCGCATCAAGTGTCCGCGTCGTCCAGATTCGCGAGGACTGCGAGGTCATCTGCCAACGGCCCCGGGCATCGTAGACAGCCACCACCTCCCCAGTGGCCGCAGCACGGCGGATGAACTGGCGCACCACCGAGTCGGACTGCGCCCGAAGCGCCACACGGGTCGGCTGCGCGGGATCAGACAGCGGCATCAGCACCATGGAGTCACGGATTCCACCGATCAGCACACCCGACGACCCGATACCCACCGCGCCATCAAGTTCCGAGTCCGCCGGCACGCTCGGCAGACCGGCCAGCCCGTCAGCCCCGGGCATGGTCGCCGCCAGGGCGTCCCACTGCCGGCCGGTGAAGCGGTTCAATGGCGGGGCAGTGTTGGCCTTGATCGGGTTCGTTGTCGTGTACCGCACCGTGGCGCTGGCCCGCACCCCGGAGTCGGTGCGGCGCAACGCCACCACCACGGCGGTGTGGTCGGCCTCGTAAGCCCACAGATTGGCCAGCCCCTTCGCCGTGAGGTCCTTAGCGCTGAGGAAATAGCCTGTGGTGTAGCCGTAACCCGGCTGGTGCAAGGCGGTCCAGCCGACGTTGTAGGTTGCCGCTACGGCCGCCGAACCACCGACCGTGTCCCCCACCGCATCCCGGATGTGGCTGGCGGTGAGCAACTCTGCCCGGCACCCCGCTTCGCGCAGCGCCTTCACAATCCGTGCGGTCGCAGCGGCCGCCGCCGCCACACTGTTGCGACGCCACAGCAAACCGCTGGTGGTATCCCCCGCATGGGTATCCAGTCGCACCACCAAGGTGGTGCTGCGTTGACCGACAGCGGCGCGACCGCGCAGGAACGCTGAATAGGCCTCGCTGTAGCTGTCTGTGGCCGTGCGCCGGCCCTGGGAGTGAATATCAACGTCCACACCCAAGTCCGCCCGCTGCAAGACCGAGGCAACGACGCTGATAGGCAACGTGTTCGGCGTCTCCACATCATCGACCTTGAGCAGCGTCGGCAGGTAGGGCTTGCCCCACACGCTGACCATCGTGACCACCGTATGCCCGTCGATCAACACGCCCAGCGTCGTGCCGTCGACATCGACATCAGAGAACTCCGCAGCCGCCAGACTGCGTTTGCGGTGCCGCAACCACCGTGCCAATCGGACAAGCCACTGCCACACCGGCGCACCACAGACCGCCAGAAGGCAGCCCAGCAGGGCCACGCCGACGCCGGTGCCGATGCACCATCTCAGATCAAGACCGGTTGCCGCCATCCCAAGCAGCACCACCACCGCGACGACCTCAGCGGCCACCACAGCGCCCAGACTGGTTCTCACCGATACTCGTGGCTCCCGCATCACAACCGTCCTCGACGTCGCTTGACTGTCATCGCCCAACTGGTCAACCCGATCAGCACCACCGCCAGTGCCGCGGCCACCGCAGCCCCGACCCGGGGCCGCGCATCCGGTGCCGGCGGCGCAGGCTCGACATGCAACGGTTTGTGCGCCGCCGGCGGCAGCAGCTCACCGGGTTCGACATCCCATGTCAGCGCGGCCACTGGATCCACCACCCCGTAGCCGATGACCGTGTCCCGGCCCGATGGCGGTGGGTGCGCAGTCGCCTGAAGTCGGTGG
Source organism: Mycobacterium sp. TH-M82 (assembly GCF_057473605.1). Lineage (NCBI taxonomy): Bacteria > Bacillati > Actinomycetota > Actinomycetes > Mycobacteriales > Mycobacteriaceae > Mycobacterium > Mycobacterium sp. TH-M82. The sequence continues at coordinate 38,865 of NZ_JBYCKY010000733.1, forward strand.
ATCACTTGGTGGGCCGACAGATTCGGAAATTTGGCGCGCACTAGGGCGGCGGTGCCCGAGACATAGGCCGCAGCGAACGACGACCCCGCGATGGGGCGAACCTTGTCCTGGTCGATCGAGGCGTTGATGAGTTCCCCGCTGGTGGACAATCCCACAATCTCGGTGCCTGGGGCGGCCAGGCCGACCCAGGGGCCGTGCAGCGACGCGCTCTGGCCCGTCAACGGCACACCGAAGGAATCGGTGGCTGATACCGCCAGCACGTAGTCGGTGAACCAGGCCGGTGTCGCAATCGTCTTGACCGAGTCCCAGCCCAGCGGATCCGGTCCCCCGACGAAGGGGTCGGGATTTTGGCCCGTACAGCCCTCACTCCCGGCGTTGCCGGCCGCGGTGATGATCACCGCGTCGCGCTCGACGGCGGCGTAGCGCACCGCCTCGCCTAGGGCGGTCTGGTCCAGCGGCTTGCCGACCGGCACACACGACATGACGGAGATGTTGATGACCTTCGCGCCGAGATTGGCCATGTGAACCACTGAGCGGGCCAGTGTGTTGATGTCCCCGGCGCGGCGGATCTCCTGCGGGTTCTCCCCGGCCAGCGGTTCGGCGAAGCCGAAGGTCTGCGCAGACTGCCGGATGGAGATCAGCGTGGCGTCCGGGGCGATCCCGACCAGGGCGTCCAAGCCCTCCTGGACCGGCGGTGCCAGAGGCTTGTCGATCACCGGCGCCTGCGGTGCCGGTCCCCACGCCGGTGCATTGGCAGCTGCCGATTCGAGCCGCTGGGGCGGTACCGGAGCGGGGGCGGTCGACGACGACGTTGTGGTCGGCGCGGGCGGCGGCGTGACCGAGGGTTCCGGGCCCGCAGGCCCGGCCGCGGCCGGCGGCGAGGACTCCGGTGCCGGCGGTTCGGGCGGCGGGAGTGCCCCGGCGGGTTTGGGCGGCAGCGGGGCACCCGCCGGGGACGCGCCGATCAGCGAGGCCACGACGGTGCCGTGTCCGTCGCAGTCCGACAAGCCGTCACCGCCGCGGCCCATCACGTAGTCGCCGCCGGGCATCAGATGCGGCAGGCGTGGTTGAGCAGCGACCCCGGTGTCGATGATGCCGACCACCACACCCACCCCGGTGGATTCCTTCCACGCGGCCGGCATATCCATCATCTGCGATCCAGCCGGCATTTCACGGAAATCAGAGCCCGGTAGGGCCAGCGTTTGCACGCAGTCGCTGACCTGCCGCATCGGGCGATCCGGAGCGGGCTCAGGATCGCCCGGCGGCGGACCCTCAGCCACCACCGGAGGCTCGATCGCCCACGCCGCCGCAGCAGGCATGCTGACCACCAGGGCCACCGCTGCCAACAGGGCCGTCAGTCGTGTCGTCGTGGCGGACATGGTCAGCCGACCAGGTTCCGCATCACCGACACCAGGCCCAGCAGCCACACCGCCCACGGCACCACAAAGATCAACAGCACATACTCGACGAGCTCGACCGCACGCCGGATCGGGGCGCTGACCCTGGCGTCGGCGACCACCAGGACCGCCAGCAGGCCGGCCACCGCCATCGCACACGTCAGCCCAACGCAGACCATCGACATACTCAATGACGGCGGAGTGCTGGCAGCCGCGTAACGGCCGATGATCGCCGCAATCCCGGCCACCGACGACACCGCCAGCGCCACCGACTGCCACCGGTCCACAAACGAGCGGCCCCGCAGCAGCAGCACCACGCAGATCGCCACCGCGAACAGCAAGTAGCGCCAGCTGCGGGGCTGGCCGGGAACTACCGCATACCGTGCGGCCACCACCGTGACCAGACCACAGCCGAGCAGCAGCCCGGTCACGATGGCGTTGCCGCGCCGGGTCCACGTAGCGATCTGCTCAGGTGATCCCGCACCATCGCCGAACACCGGCGAGACCGTATCGGCCGGCGTCCCGGGCAGGTTCTCAAAGACCCCGGAACCGGTCACAGACGGAAACCACGGACCGGGAACACCAGATCCGATGACCCCGATATTCGTGGCGAACGTGACCAAGCCCAGCACGACCAGCAACGCCACTACCGCGACCCGCTCAGCTGGCACCTGCCACCCCGAGGACGCCACAACCATGGTCACGGCGCCGAAAATCCCCACGGTCAACAGCGCCGACGCCGCCGCGAGGTGCCGGTCGGTCAGCATCACCAGCAGCACGATCCAGCCCAACGCCGCCGACACTGCCACCACCGCATGCCAGCCGCTCGGGGCACCTGGTACCGACAGGGCACTCGCGGCCGCCAGCGGAATCATCGCTGTCCACGCCAGCGGATCGGCCACGGCCTGCCGGCCCGGCTCGGCGGCCTTGCTCGCCATCCAGGCCGCGATCACCACCGCGGCGGCGATGCCCCACGACGTCGCCGCGGGCACCCAGCCACCGGACTGCCACCACAGCTGGGTCAAGATCAGTTCCGCCCATGCGGTCAGCCCCGCACCCAATCCCACCGCGACCCTACGGGCCACGGTCGCGTCCACGCGCTTGAACTCCCGCTGCGCTTGACGTGCGATCGCCGTCGAGACGTACTCGATAACCGGCTCGAACTGCTCGGTGGCCTCCAACGGCAGCAGCCACAAGGCATCGCCGTCGACAACCCCGGCCTCATCCAGGGACTTTTCCGGGTCCAGCGGACGAGCGTCGGCGCGGCACAGCCGGTAACCGCCCTCAGCGGAAAGGACTTCCCTGCCCTTCTGGCGCAGCCGGATGTTGATGCGTGGGATCAGGTCTTCAATCACTGCGATCAGTGCGGCCCCCGAGGGCAGAACGTAGTCGATCTCGGTGTCATCGGAGACGAACAGGACCACCCGCGTCAGCGAAACCGGACCAGCACTGCTCGCCATCAGGACGCATCCGCAGTCGTCGGGAACGAAATCGCCAGTGCGGCCGTCGCCTCCAGGACGCGCCGCTTCATCAACGGTGCCATCTCGCTGGGGTCGATCACCCCGGCCTTGGCCACATGCCGGTCATAGGGCATCACGATGATGCGGTCCTCGGAGATCCAACGCCCGAACCGCTCAACAAGTGTGGTCACCAGATGCTGGGTGGCCTTGCGATCAGATCGCCGGTCCTGGGTGCGAATGTGGTTGATCACCAAGACCATTCGATCCAGCAAGTGCCGATACTTCGGTTGGCCGGCCAACCAGTCCATTTGCTTCGCCGCACCCTCTGCCCCATCGGGGATGGCTGAGGTCACCATCACCAGGGCGTCGGCGTTGTCGAGGACGCCGGCCATGATCGGGCTTTGGATGTCCACGCCGCAGTCGGTGAGCTGAATGTTGTAGAAGTCATCCAGCCGGTGCCGCGTGCTGTTGTACAGCTCCGCGGACACGCTGGCCTGAGTGCCGGCCGACCGGTGCGCACCCGAGGCCACGACGTCCAGGCCTGCGTCATTGTGACCGACCCGAGCCCTCATGTCGGAGTAGCGGACCAGGTCGTCAGCGGCGACGATGTCGCTGTACGACGATGAGGCCGAGGGGTCGATTCTCGCGGCCAGGTTCGCGCCCTGGCCCGGGTCGGCGTCGATCGCCACGACCTGCTCACGGGGCCGCAACGCGGCGAAGCATGACCCGATGGCCACCGTCGTCGTCGTTTTGCCCACGCCGCCCTTGCCGCCGAGCACCATCACGGCAAATGTGCCCAGCAGCGGTGCCGCAACCTGCTGCTGCATCTGACGAACCAGTTGCTCATCGGGCGACTCACCCAGGTTCGCCGCCCCAAATGTCGCTCGGTACAGCCACTTTCGCCAACCCCGCGAGGACGGGATTTTCTTCTGCTCAACAAACTCCGAGGCGCGAACGTGCTCGCCGAGCAGCCCGGACCCATCCGCCATCGCAAAGCTCATGCCGGAGCTGTGCGCTCCCACCGACCTCTCGGGGGCCGCCGGCTGCGGCCAGCCGTACGGGGCTGACTCGGCAGGCGGATACTGCTGCGACTGCGGGTACGCGCCGTTGTGCTGCGGATAGGCCCCGGTGTGGTGGCCCGGGTGCTGCTGCTGATGCTGTCCGGCCGGCGGCTGCTGGGGCTGCTGTGGTGGGGCCGGATTTGCGGGACTGTCGCGGCGCACACCAGCGCCCGGTATCTGGATCACCTGCGTCTCGTCTGGGCCCGCTTCCGGGTTGAGCGAAACGAACTGCTGCTGCCAGTTCTGCTGCTGATTGGCCTGGTCGGCGGCGGGCTGCGCTGGCGTCGCGCCCATCTGCTGCTCTAACCATTCTCGATCGCTCATGGCGTCCCTTCGCAGTGCGGCGGTACCGCCTTGCCGCCGTCATTTCGTTGACGCTGCGAGATTAACAACCAGGAGTTTGTTACGTCTACAACGCGAGCCATCTTCGCGTGTAGATTCTTTACGAGACCCTTCGGTGGTGCACCCACTGGGTGCCGCTGGGCAGTGATTCCAGCAATTCCGTCAGGGCAGCACCAATTCGCTGCTCAGTACCAGCGGTCAACATCGTCCACAACCGGCCGTCAGGACCACTGCTGCTCGACACCAAAACCCGCCCCACTGCGGTATCGGCAATCATCACCGCCAACCGCGCCACACTCGGCCCTTCGATGCGGTGCTCCAGCGCGGCAATGCTCGCCCGCGTGGTACTCACATCCCCGACCGCCTCCACAACCCGCGCCTGCTCAGGACTCAACCCCGCATCAACAAGCATCGCAACAACATTCGTGTCGGGATTGGACTGCCAATGCGACACGATCGAATCCAACACGTCCGACTCAATGCTGGCGCCCGCAAACTGCGCCGGCACAGCCGAACCCAGCAGATCGTGAACGGCCGCCGTCACAGACCTGTCGGACCCCAGCGGCGAAACCACAATCTCATCAAGGTCTTCTGGCGTGGGCCCGTCCACGCCGGCGCCCGGCTGCCACATCCGGGCGGCACTGACCCAGCGCCCCTCGCGCCGGCACAGGACCGCCACCCGCTGCGGCGGCTGGCGGTTGTTCCACTCCGTCAGTGCCCCATAGGCTTCAATCGGATCGTCGGGAACGTGCAACATCGGCGGCGGCACCGCGGCCCGCCCACTGGCCTGCACCCCGGCGTTGATCGTCAGGTCGAGCTCAATATCTGGCCGCCCCAGCGTCATCACCCAATCGGCAACATCGGGGTCGAGCACACCACCGTGACACACCCCCGCTGATTCCAGCTCCGCCATCCCCGGATGAGTGCTCAGGCCCTCCAGGCCGCCGATCGGCCGCACCTTCAACGTCGCTGGAAGCCTGGTGACGCGCGCGAGCGCGGCTGTCAACCAGAGCCCTTCGGACGTGGTTGACAGCCGCGCTCCAACGGCAACAGCCATTGTCTACAGCCCGCGGAAACCGGCTGCGGCGCCCAGGTCGCTGATCTCGGCGTGGCTCGAAGCCCCCGCAATCGCCGTGCCGTGACGGTTGATCGTGTCGAAGACCTGCTGGAACGCCATCGCGATCTGCGCATGGCACTCCTGAGCGGCATTCGACCCGTGCTGGGTCCAGATCTCGGCGACCGAGTGGATGGAGCGGTTGGCCTGCTGCTGCAGGTCCGCCATGTGAGTCACCAGGCTCGCCTGGCGGGTGGCGTGCTCAGCCATCGCCGCGTGGTCGTATCGCATCATGTCGATGTACTCCTAACGTGTTGAGGGTCTTGGGGTTTCGGGCTGCTACGTCGTGCTGATGTTGCTCAGGTGCGCGGCGTTGTCGTCGTTCATCTGCGCGTACTGGTGCGCGGAATTGCGGATCTGGTCGATGCACGACTGGAAGCGGACCGCGACCTGCCGGCCCGTGGAATTGATGTCCTCAGTGGTGCGCAGCGAGGCGATCGACGCCGCCCCCTGGAACCCGCTGGACCCCAGGTCCTGGTTCATCGTCGAGTACTGACCCAGCGACGTCAGAACGTCGTTGCGGATGGACTCCAGCTGGGCCGCGGCGGCCAACATCTGCTGGGTATCGGTATTGAGTGCCATGATTGGTACGCTCCTTGTAGTCTGTGTGTTGCCCGCCTGGTCAGCGTCTCGGCAACACGAGGATTTGGTAATTCGTCAGCACAGCCTCGGTCCCCTCGAAGGCGCTACACCTCCTGACCGTGCACGTAGACGATTCCGGTGTCGGTGTACACCGGCACCCCCTCGCCGACGCCACTGTCGACGAGCACGTTCTTGTCCGGGTCGGCCAGGTCTCGCGTCGCACGCTTCTGGCGCCCTGCGCCCATCGCGGCGGGCATCCCGTACATGCCCGAGCCACCCAGCCCCGCCCCGGGAGCGCCGACACCAGCTCGCACCCCTGCCGGGGCTTGGCCGGCCTGGGCACCGTTGGAGCTCCACCACGCCGCCGGGACCCCGGCAGTGCCAGCCATACCGCCACCGGCTGACGGCTTGGTGAGCGCTGCACTGACCGCCGATCCGCCGCTGGCGAACCCGCCGCTCCCGCTGCTCAACCCCGACAGCGGGGTGGCCAGACTGCTGACCGGCATGGACAACCCAGTTGGTCCACCGCTACCCAGCCCCGACATCGCCGGCGACATCATGCTCGACATCTGCCCAGCCAGCGACGAGGGAAGCTGCCCGGCCTGTGACAGGACCTGCCCCATGCTCTGTGCGGCCATCGAGGGCGCGGACATCACCGAGCCCATCATCTCCTGGGCAGACCCCATGACCTGCGATGCATCACCCGGGCCCTGCCCCATCTGGGGCATGGCCGACCCCGGCGCCGAAGACGACCCTGACACGCCCGACTGGCCGCCCTGGGCGCCGGATTGTCCGGCCTGCGCACCCGCCTGCCCGGCCTGTGAAGCCAGCCCACCGGTCGGGGCGCCCAAGGCAGCGGTAGTACCGCCCGTAGACGCCGTACCGCTGCTACTGCCCGCAGAACTTCCCACCCCTTGGCCGGCCCCAGTTGCCAGGCCTGCGCTTTGAACCCCGGCGGTCAGACCAGCCGTCGCGGCGCCCATCGCACCGGCGGCGCCACCCATACCAGCCTGCATGGCCCCGCCCACCGCCAAAGATGCGCCTTGCAGTCCCAGGGACATACCCATCGCGGCTGCGCCGGCCGCCGCCGCCATCGCGGGGTTGGCCATCCCAGGCATGATCGGCAGCGGCACCGACAGGGCAGACAGCAAACCGGTGATCGCAGACAGGTAGCCCATCATCGACCCGGCGTTCTGCGCCCAGAACTCACCGTATTCGGCATCCGTCTCGGCAATCGCGGGCGTGTTCTGACCCAAGATGTTCGATGCGTGCAAGGCCGCTACGCGTACCCGGTTGGCAACAACGGTCGGTACCGGGATCGTGGCCGCGACCGCCGTCCCGTAAGCCTCGATGCCAGCCAGCACCGTCGTCGCCCCCGCTTGCGCGTGGGCGCCGGCCGCACCCAACCATGCGGCCTGCGGCAGCGCCGCCGCCATCATCGCCGTACCGCCCGTCCCCACAAACGACGGCGCGACCGCAGCAGCGGTCGCCGACATTTGCGTGGCCGCCTGCACATGGGTCATAGCAGCCGTCTCCAGCGCGGCCACCTGCGCTGTATGCGCGGTCGGCCCGGCCCCGGCCATCGTCAACCGGAAGGCATTGACCTCCGGCGGTATGCCCCAGTACACCATCGGCGGAATCGGCCCTACAGAGCCAGCTGAGCCGCGGCGGCGGCGTCGGTCGCTGCGTACATCGCCGCCGACGTCGCCGAGGAACCCGCCAGCATCCCGCGCTGCGCCACACCGACGCCGGTAGCTGCCAGATACTGGGCCGCGTGCGCAGCGATAGCACTAGTGAACAGCATCGAAACCTCTTCGCCGCCCATCGGCGGGGCCACGGCCATGACCGGCGCTGTTCCAGCCAGCATCGCCCCGGTCGCCGCTGCTCCAGCCGCTTCACTGGCCCCCTGGGCCGCCACCAACGGTGCTTCAACGAATAGCATTAGTCCCCAACCTTTCCTAGGCGTTGCGCCGAGCGTATGCGCCACAGGATTCGGTGGGCAACCACCACGCGCAATATCGCAGCAATTTCAACGCTTTTCAACACGACGCGTTGCGTATGTGTGCATTTCACATTCCGTGCCCGCCACGCAGCGCCAGTAATGCTGCGGCCAGCGCGTTTTCCCCGATTGACCGCCAGCGCTGCGCCTGACGGTCGGACTCATCGGCGGCCACCTGCGCTTCGGCAGCAATCGCCCGCAAACGCTCAGCGACGATCTGCGCGGCTTGCGCCGACCCGCACAGCGTGGGCTCCCCACCATTGAGCACCGCGTCACAGCTGCCGGCCTCCCAGCCCAGCGCGGCCCCGATCGCATCCCGCGTCGATTGCCTACTCGGCACCTCACCGTGGTTGATCAGCCGCGACACCTGCGGCCGCGACACCCCCGAGATCAACGCCAGCTCCTGCTTGCTCAGGCCCACGTCCTGGCGGGCCCGTTCGATGCGCTGGGCCAACACCATCCCCGCCTGAGCAGAGATGACCAGCGGCACCGCTGCCTCGATCGGCTCCCCACCGGCCAAGATGGCATCGCAGCTGCCCGGCCCCCAGCCCAGCGCGGCCCCGATCGCATCCCGCGTCGATTGCCTACTTGGCACCTCACCGTGGTTGATCAGCCGCGACAACACCGGCCGCGACACCTGAGCGACCGCGCTCAAGGCCTGATGCGTCAGACCCTTCGACCGTCGCGCCTGATTGACCCGGGCGGCAAGCCGCTTACCCTGCGACTCGGTGTAGGTCAACGATCCGGCCCTGACATTGCAATCTGCACCGGAGCAGTGACCTTATCCGTCACGTAGACACCCCGGCCCGGCGGCATCTTTGTCGCCTTTTGGGAACCGATGATTGCGCCTTCGGATTTGTCGCCGCTCATAACGACCCCAGGTGATTTCATTCGCAGCAGTCGATCGACCAGCGGTGAGCCCGCGGCTCGCGCCCACGTACCGATCCGGCGCCCGACCACTAGGTGCAAGCCGACCTCCAGGCCGCGACTCACGTACTGCATCAACGGCTCCAGCGGATACGCGCCCGCCATGTAGTTGCCGCTCGCCCACTCCTGCAGCGTCTCCTCGCGATCGACGATGACGAAGATCTGCCGCCCTGGCCAGCGCAGGCCGGCGGCGATCTGCGCCTGCGTCAACTCCCCCTCAGGCAGCCGCTGCGCCAGCACCGACCCCAGGTAGGCACCGAGACTTCGAATCTGATCCTCTCGGTGCACGTAACCCGGATGCGGCTTGCCCACCGGCGGCGGCTCCACCGGCACGTCCGGCGTCTCCACCCCGAACGACCGCAGCATCGCCGCATCGTCCTTAGGTGCAGCAGGCTGGTCAATGTAGACGCCCAGGTGCGGGCCTTCGACAACCTGCGCCAACCCGGTGTGCGGGTCCACCACGAAGATCTCGGCTTCTTCTGGTGAGTAGGCGGCCATGATCGCCCTGGCGATGCTGGCCAGTCCGGTCGACACGCCGCATTCGCGATCGCCGGCCAGCAGCAGGTGCGGCGACGAGCCGAACTCGGCCAGCGCCGGCCGCAACCCGATCTCGGAGATACCGAACGGCACCGCATTGCGGCCGACCTCACCGCGAGCATTCGCCTGCGCCAGAACGTCTTTCAGCGTGATCCGCTCGGGCAGGATCTTGAGCTTGGCCGCGTCCACGCCGGCCACCTTGTTGATCCAGTCCGCGGCCTCACTAAGTCGCACCACCCGGTCGTCCACGCTGATCTGCGGTAGCCCCGTCTGGAAGTGATAGCCGGCCATCGACGTACCCCGCCCGCGAATCAGGATCTTTTTCGTGTGCTCACTTTCGCCCAGCTCCATCTCCCCACCATCGGCCGCACCGATCGTGGCGTCATCGTCAGCGACCTCCCGCTCCCCGAAAGGCACCTTCACCGCGATATCGCGCGAGTTCGTGGTCAACTCGTCACCGGTGAGATTCAGCCGCAGTTCCACGTTGCTGGTCATCAACTCGCGCATTCCCGACCGCAGCTTCCCTGAAATCCAGCCATGCGCGGACACGATGACGTGCACACCGTAGTTCGGGCCCTTCGCCATGATCCTCACCAGTCGATCAACCGGCGTGCTCAGTCCCTGGTCGTCGTAGGCCGCCACGAAGTTCGCCCAACCGTCCAAGACCAGGAAGACATCCCCATAGGGGTCATCTGGTATCGGGCCGGTCGCGCCGCCGAATTTGCGCTCCCGCAGCTGCTCCATACCGATACCGAGCTCACGGAAGGACAGTTCACGGTCCTCTATTAAGGTCTCCAGCTCGGCGAGCGTGCGGGTCACCCGCTCGGTTTCGTTGCCGCGGGCGAACGACCCGACGTGCGGTAGCGCTTCAACCTCGTTGATATCCGCGCCGCTGAAGCTGATCACGTAGAACTGGATGCGCTGCGGGGTGTACATCAGCGCCGCACCGGCGATCATCGTGGTGACCGCCACCGTCTTACCGGCATCACCGACCCCGATGACCCCGCAGTTCCCGGAGAGCATGTTCACCGTGTACACCGGCTGGCGGTGATGAAATGGCCTGTCCTCCACACCAATTGGAAACACCAGGCCGCGATTCTGGCCGTAATCGACATACCACGGCTTGCCCCGCAGGCGACGCACCAGCTCATCGACCGGCAGCGGCGTCAGCGGCGGCAGCCACATCCGCCGGCCCCGACGCGCCCCGGCCTGGGTCAACAGGGATTGCGTGGCGACCTGAATATCGCGCATCGCCCGGCCATCATCGCCGATCAGGACCTGCGGCCGGTCGTCAACCTTCTCCTGCCGTGTCGGCCGCGACACCGCCGCCATCCCGGTCACCAAGAACTCCCGCGGCTGCACATACCCCGACTGAGCCCGCACCGCCGACGCCACGACCTGCCGGGGCCGAACATAGGTTCCAGATACGTACGCGGTCCGGAATCGGGTCAGCTCCTTGCGGCCCTGCACGTTCAAGTACCCCGCGCCGGCGGGCTTGTCCGGCAGATACGCCGCCTCTTCGGTGCCCAGCACCAGCCGCGACTCCTGGCCGTCGAGCACCCGCAGCGCCCCCCGGATCGGGACGTTGGCCATGATGCCCTGACCCATCTCATTGCCCAGACGCTGCGATCCCATCAACATCTTCACCGCCAGCGCCCGGCCCTGCCGGCCGATCTCATCGAAGACATCCTTGGCCGCCGGCGACTCCTTGAACATCTGAGTGAACTCGTCGACAACGACCAGCAGCGTCGGCATCGGCGGCAGTGCCTCACCGCGGTGGATCCGCAGATACTCATACTCCGCGGCGTTGCCGACCTTCGCACGATTGAGCATCCGCTTGCGAATCTCCAGCTCCCCGTAAAGAACATCGGACATCCGCTCCAACCACAGGACATCGTCCTTGAGGTTGTTCATCGCCGCCACCGTGTGCGGCAGATGTTCAATCGCCTGCGCGGTCGTGGCGCCCTTGAAGTCGAAGAAGGCGATGTTCAGCGATTCCGGCGAGTGCGTCAGGCACGCCGACAGCAAAAGGGTGCACCAAAACTCGGATTTGCCAGACCCGGTGGTTCCCACCAGCACCATGTGGTGGCCCATCCCACCCTCGTGCGGCTCCTTGAAGTCGATGAAGACCTCGTTGCCCAGCTCATCACGTCCATAAGGGATTCGAAGCCACCGGTCCCCCCACGGATTCTCCTCAAACGGTGGCCCTGAGCGCGTCGGCGCCCACAGCCGCTCGACATCGAGGTTCGCGAAGTCGCTGATCCCCAGCATCTCGTCGAGCTTGACCGCACCGCCGTCATCGACCACGACCGTCGCGGTCGCAGCATCCGGACGCCACCCGGCCATCCGCCGAGCGATCGTGCGTGCGGTGCGGACGTTCATCTGGTCCGGAACCGCAAACGGGCCGCCCGCGTCACGCATCATCTTTGAACTCACCCGGTAGGTGGAACGAAACTCCAGGCCCGTGGTGCCGCGTTCGGCCGCCAGCCGCATGAACGTCACGCCAGCGACGCCGTCGAGCCGGGTCAGGGTCTGCCAATAGGTCTCGTCCAGCCGCTTCTGATCGTTGATCACCAGCCAGTGCGGCATCTGCGTCGACTGCTTGGCGAACCCGCCGCGGTCGTGCAACTCGTCGCCCATCACCGTGTTGAACGTCTCTGCCGAGGTCCACACCATCCGCTGAGCGCCGGCGGTATCCAGCAGTGTCGAATGCTGGGTGTGCGGCAGCCACTTCACCCAGTCCCACCGCTCAATATCATCGGTGACAATCATCAACTTCAGATCGTTCGGTGAATGAAACACCGTGGCCTGGCAGATGATCGAGCGTGCCAGCGCATACACCGACTCCACCTCGCCGCCATCCTCAGCGACCAACGCCAATCCCGGAGTCGCACGCAGTGACACCGGCTTAGCGATGCCATCGATCCCATTCTGCCGCTCCAGGAAGGCACTCAACGCCTGAAAAGTGACCGGCTCGTAGTCCTCGGGCCTGCCCAGAGTCGGCAGATTGTCGAAGGCCCGCGACAGCGCCGAACGGCCTGTGCCGAACCTAACGAATCCGAACTGCGGATCCAGGGACAGCGTCGCTGTCTGAGTAGCGATGGCCTGTGTCACCGTGTCCCCTCCCGCTTCATCGTCGGCAATGCCCGGCTGCGTTCCCACATGCGATCCGACCCGACCGCACCCAGCAGCATCGCCTGCTCAGGATGCAGGTAGGCGAACTGGCTGAACTGCGCCCGGGCTGATGCGTGAACCTCGTCGCGCAGCTCGTCGAGGTCGCGCACGTACTCCCGCCGCGCCACCTCCATCTGCGCAGGAGTCAGCTGCTTATTGTCCCCACCGCCACCGAAACGGTTGCCGCTGAACATCATTGCCATCGAACCGATCATCATGATCGGGAAGAACAGCGAAACGCCCATCATGGGTCCCGATCGCAGCTGCGCCTGGGAGAAGATCAGCACCATCATGCCGATCAAGGCCGCACCCGCGATCACCGGGAACGCTATCTGCATCTTCGTCCGCGGAATCGGCCGCGGAGCCGTCAAAGGCTCCAACGTCGCCGGCGTCATGATGCGGCCGCCGCTCACGACCCCCGGCGGCATCTTGCGTCGACCCGGCTCGAACCGTCGCGTCGCCATAGCTAGCCTCCCTGCTTCTGCAACGGCCGCGCAGACCCGGCCACCGTCGTCCCGTCATGCACCGTCAACGCCGCCGCCCGAGACAACTCCGGTCCGGCCGGCCATACCTGCAACATCGGCCAGGGCGCAGGCCGCACATCATCAAGCACCAACCCCAGGGCCTTGAGCGCCTCTTTGTCGAACGGCACCCCGTAGCGCGAGCCCGAATCGGTGACCAGCCACATCGTCTCGCGGCGAGACGAATCCGGTGCTGCACCGGTCGTCGTCACAAACGTTGATGCCCCCGACCCCACAAGGACCTCGTCGGCCTGCACACCACCGCGGCCGCCGCCGACCAGCGAGACGATCTTGCTGCGCTCTGCGGCGGTGACCGGCAGGCTGCGCCCCCGCACCACGTAGTGGCTGGCCTGGCGGTCGTGGACCTTCCACTCCCACGCCAGACACGTCACCGGGTGCACACCGGCATCAACGACACGGACCCGCGTCGTCGGGTACGCGTCGACATCCAGCACGTGCACCCGCGGTACTGCGGCCAGTCGATCCGGGGACACCTGCGCCATCGTGCTCAACCCGAAGGAATCGTGCTGGCGCAGCATCGCCGCCACCACTCGCGATATCGGCTGCACACCATCGGTGGCCACCACATAGAAGCGATCCTCGCCGCTGGCCTCGTCCCGACTCGACACCACCGAACCCACCACCACCCCCGGTGCCCACTGCCCAGACGCCGGTGAGCCGGCACCCGGCACCGTAGGCACCACCAGCGGCGGACCTACCGGCATGGCGTCGTACAGCGCCTGCGACATCCGCACCGGCACTGCACCCGCCTCGATCCCCAACCCCTCGGTGATCACCCGGTCGGAGATATCCACCGGCATCCGCACACCGCCATGAACCAGGAAGACCTTCTCGCCGTACGACATCAGCAGAGCCTCGTCATCACCGAGCCGGTCGGCCCCGTCACCGAGCGTCAGGCGTCCGTCGATGCCGGTCACCGTCGGCCGGCCCGCCTTCGTCGCCGACGCCGTGTCACACACCGCCCACCGCGACACCTCCTGCGCAACCACCTGGGGGGTAGCGACCGGCGCCCCCTCAATCCCCACAGTCGGCCCCTTCGGCCACTTGGCGATCTCGTCAGCGTTGACATGTGTCGGCATATCAGCCGACCCCGCGATCAGCCGCGCAGATACCAGATTCAGCGCCGGGTACAACCGACCATCCACCACCGCATACAGCGCCGACGATTTCCGCTCGGCGACAATGTTGGTCGAATCATCAATCAGCCCCTGCGGCTTAAACCAACCCGCAGCCAGCGCCCCAACACACAGCACTGCCGCGATACCGCTCGACACCATCAACAGCACCCGCTGCAAACGGACCGGGTCGATCTCCATGCGCACCGAACGCCGCAGCAGCGCAAAACCGAGTCGGCGCCGCAGAAAATAATGGCCACTGACCTGCGTCCGAGACGCTAAATTTAGGCCCGCACCACCACGCCCCCGCCGTGCACGCCGCGAATCAGTAGCCGCCCCATCTGTGCCAGAATCCATATCCCTCGCCACACCCCGGGACGCTACCGCCATTCACTACGCGACCGCTACCAGCCCGTCCAAAATTAACGTCAACTCCCCGGGTCAACCGCGGTGACACAGTCATGACAGATGTGACTCGACCAACCGCAGCGGGTCGCTCAACACAGCCCGGACATCAACACCAGCAGCTGCCGCCGCGTACGCCATGTCAGCCAACGGCAGCACCGGCGGATCCAAATACCAGGACAGCACCAGCTCCATCGTCCTGGCCAACCGCCACGGTTTCTCATAGATAGCCTGGGGCCGGATACCAGCGTCCGGCAGAGGGTCGCCCATTGGTCGGGAGAAGTCCGGCTCCAGGTACACCCCTCGGCATCTGTCCGAGAATGCTCCCCACTCGGCCTGCGTTGGTGTGCGCTGCTCATCCATCAACGCACGCCACACGACCCGCAGCTCATCCGGGCAATCAACGCCAGCGGCAGCCAGCCCGTGCATAGCGGCCTGGCCCAGCGGAACCGCAACCCGCTCACGCATCCACCGCTCCGCAGCAGGACCCAGTAGTGGCATCAGACGCTCGTGCAGATCCCGGTACTCCAGCTCCAACCGGTGCTGATGATCGGCATCCAACACCGGTGGGCTCAACAAACTCGCATTATCGGGGCGCTGCGCTATCCGATACTCAATGTCATTGTCCCGCAATGCATCAACATCATCCATCGTGGTGGCGGCGGCAACCAACTGCCACCCCTCCGGACGTAACCGCCCGTACTCCACCAGAATCCGCGCCGGATCAGCCCAGCCAAACCAGCGATTCCGAAACGCCTCATTCACCAGCGGATCAGAACCAATCACCCGCGCGGTCCGCGGCACATACACACCAGCCGGCACATAACCGAATCCGGAATTCGACACGACCACCATGTCGGCCGCACCATCAGCCGATCGGAATACCCCAGCACACCAGTCAATCGTCGGGTAGTCCGCCGCCGTGCAATCAGCCACCAGCCGGGCCGCCAGCTTGAGCGCGGCAGTCATATCCGGCGACTCCGGCCCGTCACCGGCCTGCGCCGCCCGGATGTTCCGTGCCACGACATGCGGCGCCGGCGCCAGAGGCACCGCCGAACCAACACCCGCACCACCACCGCCAGACCCCGACCCAGCGGAACCAGGGGGACCACCCTGCGGGACAGTCACACTCGCGCCGGCAGCCGCCCCCGCTCCGGCCGCCGCAGGAGCACCCATCCCCGGCGACGGCAACAACATCCCAGGGGATCCAGATGCAGGCGACCCGACAGCCCCGCCGGCTGCGGCCGGCACTCCCCCGCTCACGCCCGACGCGGCCGGAGCCACACTGCCAGATGACGCACCTGCCGCCCCAGCACTGGTCGAGGCATTGGCACCGCTGGCCGCCGAACCCGGCAGACCAGGTGGCGGACCCAGCGGACCCGCTGAGGAAACAGCTCCTGATCCGGCCGCCACACCCCGACTAAACGCCGAAGGATCTACCGCACCACCTGACAACCCACTCGGCATCCCCGTGATGCCGGTCGCACCCGAATTGCTGCCCAGCCCAGACAATCCGGAAGGGTTACCCGCACCCGACAAGCCCCCCGCACCGGAGCCCAAGCCGGACAGGGGGCTGCCGCTGCTCAAACCGCTACCACCGCCTGGCATGCCACCACCAAGCCCACCAGGGACTCCGCCACCCGACATACCAGTACCAGCGAGTGGGGCTGCCTGGCCGGGCGCCGCTGCAGCCGGCTTATCGGAGACCTCACGATGCCGCTGAGGTCCGCCCAATACCCCTGAATTCGCACCGTCAGCACTAGATTCACCGCTGTCGCTGCTGCCTGTATCGCCACGGTGCTGCGGGGCGTTCCCAAAGCCATCCGGCTTGTCACCATTTACTGGAGTCTTGTTGTCGGAGCTGGGACCATTACGCCGCTGAATCCCATTGCCGACCGGGTGAACGATCGAACCGCCGCCAGCTGGAGACAGCGGTACGCCCAGCGCGGCCGCATGGGGTGCCATTTCACTGTGCGCGTTGCCAGCGATCTCCCCGACCCGAGCAGTGAACTCCCCATACATTGCCTCCGCTTCCGCTCGGGCCTCAGCTATCAGCGGTGGGTGTTGCGCCTTCGGGACTCCGGCGATCCGACTGTGCGCCGCTTGATCGAGCGCGTCGAGGCTCCTGTTCAAGTCACTCGCTAGGGCAGCGCAGCGTTGGCCGGCCTTAGCCGCAGCTTCGTGAATAAACGTCAGATTTTGGTGTTTCAACCCCAGCTGCTGGTGAGCCTCCGACATTGCCTCAGCCGCATGGCCCTTCATCGTCTGCGCCACGATGCTTGCCGCCCGGCGATAGTCCATCGACCCGTTCTCGGCAGCAGCCGCCATAGCTTTCGACTCCGCCGCAAACGCCTCTGCCGGCCCCTCTATCTCCGACCACATCCAGGGCGAAATAATGAGATTCGTGTAGGGCCGGGTCGGCGGCACAAACATGGACTAGCGCTCACAAGCCGCATTGGCGGCAGCCGCAGCCGCAACTCCGCGGTCGGCGGCGTCGTTCGCCATCTCCGCTGGTTGACGCTGGCCGTCTAGCGCGATCACATCAATGGTCGCCGCAATGTAGTCGCGAATAGGATCCCGCACTTCGGCCGGCGTCGCAGCTGCGACATGTTGGCGGAGGTACTCGATCTGCGTGAGGACCCCTGCCTGTGCTTGAGCCAACGCGCCGATGACCCCTGGGTCATCCCAACTCCACGCCCCCTCTGTCTTTTCGATGAACGGCTGCCGAACTGTGACCATGGCTTTCGAGGCTGCCTTCCAGGCCGTGCACGCGTCCTTCAGTGCAGCGGCCGCCTCGGGCGAACCCGCCTCCGAGGCCGTACTTGGCGTCGCGACGATGCTTGGTGCAGACGACGTGCCTGGCGGCTGCTGGCGCGCTAGAGCGACGCCGGACATTATCGTGGCCACCGCTGCTAGTACGAGCGCCACGATTGGGACCACCCTGCGGCGCGGCCGTGGCTGATCTGTCGCGTACCAGTAGGCTGGCGCGGGTGGTGCTGATGCAGGCTGTGTCATATCCGGACAGTCCCTAGGCTCGCCTCATTCTCCTCGTCAGCAGCTTGGAGCCTGACAAAGCTGTCGGCGGACTGCGCGCCCGTTCCCGCGCACTTTTGGGTCACGAGTCCTGCCGACTCCGTCTGCATACCGCGCAGGGCCGCCAGCATCCCCGCCGCGGCGACGTCGAACGGTGATGCGCTGCCACACGCCGGTGCAGCGACAGAGGAGGTCGCCGAGGCCGCAGAATGGGCAGCAACCGCCGCAGTCACTTCCTGGGCTCCTGGCGTGATCTCCAGTGTCATGTCTATAACGGTAGGGCGTGCAGGCGACAAACCGCTACTGCTAGCTCCATCTTCCTGCGAGTAGTAGGCCCGTGGACTCTCCTCCCGTGTGCCCGTGTGCCCGTGTGCCCGTGTGCGCGTGGACCGAAGGTTTGCCGCCGCCTCGCAGACAGACGAGTGGAGGGCTCTTCCGTGTGCGCCTACTCAAGCCGCAAGGCGGGAAGTAGCCTCTCGGCGTCAGCGGTTTTCGATCGCTCCGCGGATGTCGCTCAGGTCGTACGAAATGGAATGCAAGATGTGAAGCTGCGCCTTTGCCTGCATAGCGCGAACCCGATCCCAGTTTGCCTCGGTCCCGGCCTCGGCCCCCAGCGCCCGCTGTAGCTCCTCATCGCTGGACTTCAACGCCGCGACGGCTAGCTTGAACTGCCGCATTCCGGCGGTTTCAGTAATCATGTAACGACCGTAGAGCGCCAGGCCGACGGGGCAGGCCTGCAACACGTCATCGCGGCGCGTTTCCGGCGCACCCTGGACGTCGTGCACTTGTGCATATCACCGTCCGACTACCGTCACAGTTCTGGCCAGCCAACGCCCGGCCGCTACCCAGCCCTAGGCCATTCCTCGTCTCGGTTCACGCCCATGACGCTGTGCAACGTTGTCAACTACGCCCGGTGCAGCCGTCTTACCTGCGGCATTCTGGTTGAGCGGGCGGGCGTCTACCGCCATGCGCCAGGTAGATACATTGGGTATCTGCGACGTTTTCAAGTTGCATTTTGGTGGGATTCTAGTAGTGTCCAGCCTATAGTTAAGTCCGTGAAGGACGTGAGGATGTGATTGCAGTGCCTCTCGTTGATGATGCCGTCTTGCACCACACCGAGACGATGCGCCTGGCGCCGGCGGAGCTGGCCCGCCAGTTAGTCCAGCATTTGGGCCCGACTCTGGTCGCGGTCCTGGCCGGCGTCCGGGACCGCAAATTGCCTCACAAATGGGCCACCGAGGGTGGCCCCACGCCGAGGCCCGAGGCCCTTCAACGCCTGCAGGTTGCCCACCGCGCATGGGTCGCCGTCGCCGGCTCAGAAGGGGACGCCGTCGCCCGGGCCTGGTTCATCGGGGCCAACCCGCGCCTAGACGAGGTGCCACCATACGAGGCCATCCGCGATGGCGAGTTCCGCAAGGCGATGGCGGCAGCCGCCGCGTTCGTGGATGGCACCGACAACTAACGCGGCGCTGCCGAACGGTGGCTTCCACCCGGGCTTAGAATGATGGCTTCCAGCTGCGGGAGGCCACCGTTTGTCCGTCGAGGACCATATCTGCTCGACGACGGGCGTCGCACTGGTGCCGGCGGCCCGACAAGTCCTATTTCGGCTCGCTAAGCCGTCATACGGCCCCCTGAATCCACGTCGTCGAAGCATCAGCAGCGCCGGCGACCGCATGGACTGGAATCGCTTCGACATTGCCGGAGAGCAAACGATTTACGCGGCCTCCAGCCCTGAAGGGGCCTACGGGGAACTGCTCGGGAGCCTCAAGAAGCCCAAGGCAATTCCAGCCGCCAAATACCTCGATGACGTCAGCGGCGCCACCCTTGAAGAACTCGTTCAGCAGGACTGGGCTACCGCCGGGAAACGATTACCTCCCTACGCCGTAGACCTGAACTGGCTCAACGAATTTCGCCTGTACATGGTCGCCCTCCCGGCGTCCGGGTGGTTGGTTGAGGTCGAGCATTCGTCCACGGTTGCCTACCTCGCTCAGCACATCCCCTCCCGATTGTGGGAGCGAGGAACCCAGGAGGTCACCGTCGCAGAGCTGCGCAGTAACGACCGCGTCCTGACAACGCTCCTCGCAGAGGAAATAGCGACCGTGCTGCTTGCTGATAAGACACACCCGATCGGAATCCGCTACGGCTCCAAGCACGGTAGCGACTGGACCTGCTGGAGCATCTGGCTACGCGACACAACCAGAGCCGCGATCGACGTCGACCAAGGAGCGCCAGTCGCTCCCCCAGCTCGCAACCCGGCCCTGGCCAAGGTCCTGGCGGCCTACAACTTGACCACCTGACCGGGGCTTCCGATTACCCCTGATCGGGTCCACGCCCAGACTCCACCGGCGCCTACCGTCAGCACCGCGGGGTGCCTAGCCTCAACGCGGTTTACCCTGTGCTGACGCGGTTTACCCTGTGCTGTCGAGGATTTCATTGTCGAATGCCTCATCAACAGCCCGGCATTCTTCTTCCGCCGCTGCCACGGCCGACTGGATCGTCGCAGTGATCAGCTCTTCCAGAGCGATGTTGGTGTAGCGCTGGGTGCAGCCGTCCGCCAGCGACAGTGACATCAGCCGGCCGCGGTGGTCAACGGACAATTCAACCGCGCCGTTGTCGCCGCTGGCCTCCACGACGATGCTGTCCCAGCCCTGCCGCAGCTTCGCCAGGACCTTGCTCAGCCGTTCCATGCGGCTGAAAATCTGCTTCGTCATCTCCGCGTCGTCGTCAAAGCCGGAATATGCGTAGGTGCTCATTCGTCCTGGTCCTTCGGTAGCGCGATCCGCCGGCGAGTAGTGACAGTGGGGGCCGCGGTGACGGCACGCTTCTTCTCACCGGTGGGGTCGTCGGCCACAGCCTTCTCGCGGCGTGCCACCTCGCCTTTGACCGGCTCAGAGTTCGCCTCCCCCGGCAGGTGAATGTTCTTGTCGGGATCCTTGATCGCCCGTGTCCCGCCGCCGGCGCCGCCCATTCCAGCCATCGGCATCATCGGCATCATCGGCATCCCCCCACCGCCGGCCGCGGCGGCCGCCGCTGGCGGTGCTGGGGTGGCGCCGGTCATCGGGACCGAAGTCCCGGTTCCACCGGCGGCCGCGAGCATTCCTCCGCCGGCCGCGGGCAGGCTGGGAGGGCCGGCGGCGGGCTCGGTGCCGCCCCCGCCGCCGCCTGATCCGCCGGAGATCGGGCCACCCAGACCAGGAATGTGCGCCGATGAGTCGAAGTCGCCCAGGTCAGGCTCATTGAGGCTGCTAGCCAGTCCTTCAACGGCCTGCCCGGCCTGCGATGCCATCGACTGGACCTGCTGGCCCAGCTGCGCCGGGATACCGGTCACCGCACCGACGATGCCCCCGAGTACACCCGAGAGCATCGACGGCAACGCCGCGGCCATTCCCCCGGCCTCGCCATCCATGCCCTGGTCGCCGAGCCCGGCCAGTGCGTCCAGCAGTTCCCCATCAGGCCCCAGCAGTTCCCCATCAGGCCCCAGCCCGGCTGCGGCGTCCCCGGCCGTAGCCCCACCATCAGCCGGGTTGCCTGCACCGTTGTCACCGGCGGCGGCACCGGTACGCCCGCCTGCCGTGGGCGTATTGCCCGGACCCTGACTCGCCGGGCTACCGGGCTGCTGCGGCGCTGAACCGGTCACGACCGGGGTTACCGGCGGCGGGGGCGGTGGCGTAGCCGGCAGCTCACCGATGTGATAGCCCGCCGCGCTCACCTTGGCCTGTTTGTGCAGGTTGACCACCTGCGTCTGCAGTGCGCTCACCGCACCTGAATACGCTCCCCCGAATCGCTGATTCAGGCGCTGCGCTTCCGCGAGTTTGCGTTTGGTGTCGGTGAACTCGCGCGTGGTCGGGGTCTGCTGCTGCGCGGTCTGGAATCGCTGTGCATGGCCGCCGGCGACCTGCGCCACCGCGCTCGAATGGGTGGCCATCGACTCCGCCCAGCCGGCGAAACGCTGCAGCGCCGAGGTGAGCTTCTTGCTGGTGTGGCCTTGCAGTGATTCAGTGACGGTCGCTTGGGCTGCCCGCGCGGCCGTGGCTGCTGCCTGGAACCCCGCACCCAGGGTGCCGCATCCGGTGACGAACCCCTGGCCGGCCTGCGACTGGCCCTGCTCCATCAGCGCGGCCAGGGCCTCACCATCGCGGGCCATCGACGGGATGATCGGCACCTCGACGGCAACCGCATTGCTGGGCGTCGCAGGAGTGAGCGTCGGCGCGCTACCTGCCCCGGCTGCGCTTCCGAGGCTGCTCAGCGCGGTCGCGTTGCCGTGGTCCATCTGCTCAAACGAGCCGCGGATGGCGTGCACCGCGGCTGCGGCCGAGCGCAGAACTGCGGCAGCATCGGCGGCACGCGATGCCAGAACCTGTCCATGCTCGCTGAGCCGGGCCGCGGCCGAGTTCGACACCTCGTCACCGGCCAGCGGTGCATGGGTCAAGGGTGTGGCGGCCAGGGCGGCCAACTGTGCTCCGGCCGCCGCGAGTCCGGCGGCTGCACCGGTGAGGCCGGCCTGCTCGACGTACAAGCTCACCTGTGCCTCCCTTCCGGTGCTCGCGTCGTGGCTCTGGTGTGATTCTGCTAGAAGTCGCAGGTTGCCGCATAGGCTTCGACCTGCCGTTGGGTTGGCAGCGTGACGCTGATCCCCTCCACGCGGTTGGCATACATTTCCTCGCGGATGGCCAGCTGCGAGCGCAGGTAGGCCAGCGTATTGAGCCGCACAATGCGGTTGGCCAGCTCGTGATCGGTCAACCCCATGGCCGCAGGCTCCAGCTGCACACTGACCGTGTCCCCGCTCCGGCCGACCTTCACAATCACCGACTCATCCCGGCTGGCTGCTTCGAACATTGTGGGTCTTCTACTCGGTGCTGATCGTCAGCCGGGCTGCGTTGTCGGCGTTCATCGCCTCATACTCGGTCGCGCTCTTACGCAGCTGCTCGGCCATCGCCCGGTTCTTGGCCTCCTCAGCGTTCAACGCCGCCTCACGGGCATTGATCGCCTCCACCGCGGCGCGGCGGGACTCGTGAAACAGTGGCCCCCACGTTGCGGTTTCCTCGACCGCCCGCGCGTTCTCGGAGCGGGCCGCCGCGCACTCGTCGGCGATGCCGTCATACCGGGCTGCCGCTGCACGCAGCGTGTCCGGGTCAACCGCCAATTTGTCCATTGCCATGACCGTACCCCTGTCTACTCGTCTGTCTACTCACCAATTGACCGGGTGAGACCGCTCAATGTGGTGCTGCTGCTGATGCTGTTGCTGACGTCTTGAGCACCGGCGCAGACTGCGCCGCCGGCACCACGGGACGTTCCCACCCGAGGAAATTCGGGCCGGTCTGCAGCTCGTTGAGCGCCATCTCGCGGCCGTTCACCCACACTCGGTTATCCCCGAGCGCCATGATCCGGTGATCGGTGAACTGCCCGATATCGCCGAACACCAGCTTCGAGGGGCTGACCGGTGCGGTAACCGGCGCACCACGCGGAGACAAATTCACACCGGTCTGCCGGTAGGCGTCGTCGATCGGCGTGCCATCGAGCACCGCACGGCCGGCCTTGGCCAGCGCCGCAGACCCAGCCTCGGCCGTCGCACCGGACGGCAGCTTCACGACCGTGTCGGCGGCCGCCTGGCCCTCCGGTGTCTGCTCTGGTGTCGATACCGGAGTCACCTGACCGGTCCCGCCCGCAGGCTTGTCCCCCGAACCCTCACCCCCTTGCGCCCCAGCCGGTTTCGTCTCCGGGGACTGTGCCCCCTCCTTGGAGGACACCTGCTCCCCAGTGGTGGGAGGGTCCTTGAGTCCAGTGTCCTCGGCACTGCGGGCATCGCGAACCGCCGAGCCCAGACTTGAGCCCAGGTCGCCGAGAGGCATTCCACCGCCAGGCATTCCGAACCCGCCACCGCCGCCACCGGGCAGCATCCCGCCAAGCATCCCCGGCAGCGAACTCAGGGCGCCCATGCCGGGCATCAGGCTCGACAGAAGGGGGTCCGAGGCCAAGCCGCCGTTCCCCAGCAGGTCGTCGGTTGCCTGCGCGACTCCCGCGGTGGGCTGATTACCGGCGCTGCCCTTCTCCCCGTCCGGGCCGCCGGCATCCCCGCCCTTGGTGCCCGGCTTCGTGCCCGACTGGGCCGCATAGCGTTCGGTCAGTCCGTCGAGCACCGCCGCGTGCGCAGCCGAATCCAGGCCGTTGTCCTTGAGGACCTCGGAAATCTCAGATACCTTGCCCTGCAAGAACTCTGCGAGCTGCTGTTGTCCAGCCGGAGTGTCCAAAGACGGGCCGATCTTCTTCACCTGTGAGATCAGGGACTCCTGCAGCGCCCGCAGCTTCGCCTTACCCGTCTCGCTACTCGTAGTCGCGTTCAGGATCGCGTCGGCCAGCTTGTCGTCAGCATCGTTGAGATCCGAACGATTCTTGGCCAGCGCCGCATCGAGCTGCTTGACCGTGTCGGCCGCGCGGCCGGAGAACCCGTCACCATCGGAGTCGGGCCCGGTCGACGCACCCGCAGTTCCAGCCCCTTTGCCGCCATCACCGCCCTGACCGGCCTTCACTGGCCCTGGCGGCGGTGGCGTCTTCGCGTCCGGCTTTGTCGAATCCGGCGGCGCCAAATCCGGCGACGTCAAACCCGGTTGAGGCGGCGGCGGTGGCGACGCTGGTGCAGGTGCTGCTGGTGGAGGTGTAGTCATGGCTCCGCTTTTCACGTTGAACAGATCCGGGTAGTGCCCGCGCAGGTCGGACACCAGCTCGTCAGGTATGTGGCAGCCGGGAACGTGGTGGTTCTGCCAGTTGATGATCTTGCGCAGCAGCTCAGGATCATCGATCTTGTTCCGCCACCCCAACGGCGAGTGGTAGTGCTCGTTGATGTGTATGAGCGCGGCTTGAAGCTCCTCCCACGTAGCCATCAGGACACGTCCCCGCTCGAATCACCCGCTTCGGCTTCAACCTCAGCAGCCCTCGAAGGCTCTCCAAGGACCTGCCCGATGACGTCGACGAGCTCGGTGACGATCAGATCGGCCCATGCACTCATGGCGCGACCATAAGCGCGGTCGCCAACACCGCGCTAACGGTAAGCCCGCATTCGCCGCACGAACCCCCTGCACCGGCCACCGCGTACTGGCCACCGTGTGGGCGATGTCGTACATTGAATGTGCCTGCTGCGATGAGCTTCAGGAAGTGAGCCCGAGACCCGGCCGGACGACCGCGGCGCTCGGGCTTCGCGCATTCCAGGGCCGGTCAGACGTGGCGGCAAGCCGTCACGGCCGGAGCGATGAGCGTGCGCCACTGGCCACCTTTTGCCCAGCACCAGGCGACCGCATCAGGGATCGCCAGCAGCGCGTCAGTGTGTGAGCGCTTGTGCTCGTAGCGCAACCTCTCGCGGCATCCAGCGGCCCGGGTGTACTCGATCAGGTGCTGGTTGTCGAACCTGACCATCGACTCGTCCTCATCGAGAACGATCCGGGTGTTCGTTGTGGTGGCGTGGTCCTCGATGAGGGCACGCAGACATGCCGAGCGCCGTTGTCGTTCGGTGCGATGCTCGGGACCCGCGCGGTAGATGCTGGCTTGTACGCCGGCATCGACGAAGGCTTTGGCGATGGTGCGCTTGCGACCGTCCTTCTCGTCCTTCATGTGCAAGTACCGCTGGCCCGGGAGCAGCAGACCACGCACCACCCGGCGCAAGGCGGTGAGGTCAGATGCGAGGTGGACGCTGGCCACCAGCAGGTAGTCATGCTGCTTGGTCTCATCGACATAGATGTGCGTGGTCACGACAGGCCCCGAGCCCTCAGCAGCAGCGTCGCGCAACTCGGCGCGGTTCGTGCCCGGATCCGGTCGTGGCGGTGGTTCGTTTGTGTCTTCACACCTATTCTCGGCGCGAGACCACCCAGTGCACAGGGTTCATGGGCTCGGCAGAACCGGTACTGGCTGGCCCGGGCGGTGTGCACGACTACACGCATGGAACGGCACGCTAGCGAGGGTGGGTGCAGCAGACGTTTTCATGCCCTTGGCCAGGTAGAGCGGCTCGGCGTTTGACGTTGGTAGGCGCGCCGGCCGGAGCCCGGTAACGATCTGGTCTCGCAGATTTCGGCGTGTCGGTGGTGTTTTCTGAAAACACACAGGCATGATCACCACCATGAAAACCGGACGGGGCCGCCCTTCTCTCGGGCAACGCGCAGTCGTCACCGCCAATCTGCCAGCTGAAGTTCGACAGGCAGCAACGCTGGCGGCGCATAACGCTCAGACGTGCCTGTCAGCCTTCCTCGCTGACGTGCTGGCCCTTCATACCGGGCGCCCCGACCTGATCCGCCACCTCAACCAGCGGACGCTACCGCAGACCAACGACACCTCGCCGCCACCGCGTGTGGCCACCGGCCGGCACGTCACCATCAGGGTTCCGCTGCCGATCGCCGACCTGCTCGAAGTGGAAGCAGCTAACCGCGGCATCGAGCGCAGCACCTACATCGCAGACATCATCAGCCTGCATCTCGACTTTCCTGAGCACGTCCGCGCTGTCCACGAGGAGGTTATGCCGCTGGCCATCTAGCCACCGCCGGCCGGCCTAGCCGCGTCATCGACGCCCAGGCCGCCGAACCGAAAATTCCATAACGCGGAGACACCCCCAGAAACGACGAAAACCCCCGGCTAGCAACCGGAGGTTTCGCCAGAGCCGAGTTAGCAGCTCGACTCGTGGTGTACTCCACCACCCCGAAGGGTCTTGTCTTGCACGACAGGTCTCACGGTAGCGCATACGCACCTTTAGTGCCAGTACGCACACGCCGTGTTCAACTAATTTCTACCGCCCCCGTTGATCTATGCCGCCCCGGCGCAGGCCCCGGCCAGCAAAGCCATACACGGCCACGCCAGCCGGCGACACGCGGATGCAGCCCCACGCGCCAGCATCGCGGCACTCTACGGACGACCAGCACCGCCGACGTCGTCCGCATCCGCCGTGGCCGCAGGGCATGCAATCAGCCGGCACCGCCACCCAGCGAATTCGTCAACCTGGAGCTGGAAGATGACGCCTACGCCGGCGTGCCATGCTGGAGCGGTGGCCCCACCATCTGGGCGCACGTCACCGTAGCGGCCGCCTACGACCTGCGCTACAACGACATCCGGCCCCGCATGTGCAACGGCGGCATCGCCAAGCGCACCCTGGTCACCGTCGCCGCCGCCCTCGCCCGCACCGCGGATTTCAGCACCGGCCGCAATGCCCGCCCCACCAACGAACAACTCACCCGGGCGACCGGGTTCACCGAGCGCACCGTCCAACGGGCTCGTGAATGCCTTCAGCTGCTCGGCGTGGCCACCGAGATCCTGCGCGGCCGACAGCGCACCTACGTCGAGCGGATGGCGTCCTGGCGCATGGGCGACCGCCACCGCGGCTGGGCATCAGTGTGGGCACTGCACGACGACCCGCAGGTCAATGCCGCCATCCACAAGATGTCACCCCACCCGGAACGGTCCCCCAGTAAACCCTCCAACCCCCTGAAAAAGAACCCAGTTACTACCCGCGGCCGCGCTACGCGCGACCGGCAAGGCGCCGCTTCGCGCCGCCCAAGCATCGACAGCCAGGGGCTGCGCCTGGCCGGCGCCTGGAGGGCCCAACCCGGGGCCCCACGCTGGGCCTACCGCCACAGCGCGGCCAGCTGGGCAAACATGCTGGCCAAGCCCGCAGCCGCAGGCTGGACGCCCCAGGACCTCAACCAGCTCATCCGCGACTGGCTCGCAGGTCACACCATCCCGAACAACCCACCGAGGCCGATAGCCCTGCTCGGCACCCTGCTGGCATGGCACACCGCCCACAACACCCTGCACGAGCGCCCGGCGGCCGCCGACGAAGCCCGCCAGGCCGCCGAACTCGCCGACGCCGAGCAGCGCAAGGCCGCACAACAAGCCGAGCATGCCGCACACCAGGACGCCCGAAAGCGGGCTCAAGCTGCGATCGACGGTCACGGGCACCAATGGGCCCGCCGCGAAGCCCAACGCCTGGCTCAACAGTCCGCCGGCCGCCGCACCACCCACGCCCGCACCGAACACAACGCACTCATGAGGTCGATCACCCGCGCCGGCGAGCAGCAGCGTATGACTCCTGACCTGGGCGTTTAACAATCCGCAGCAAATATGGCCGTGTTAAGCAGGGTCTATATCGAGCTAGCGCCCTCCGGCCGGCGCCGCGCGGCTGGCTCGCTTCGCACGCGGGGCCGGCGCCAGGTATCGAACGAGCGCTTCTTCCACGAGGACCGATCGGCTCGGTGCACACCACTGCTCGACCAGGTCGTCGAGGAGCTGTACCTGCGCCGGCGACGCGCCGTGCAGCTGCCAGGGCACCTTCTTCGGCGCGGCCTTGCGGACGGTGACGCCGAACAGGTCATCCTCCTCGCTCGTACCTTCATCGGGCGCTTCCCCCCCGGCTTCGGTCCAGAGAGTGGCGAGCTCCTCGCGGTGGGCCTGGACGGCGAGCAGGCTCGCCACTCCGTAGGTGAGGATTTCGCCCCGTGCTTTGCGGTTCGCTACGTACTCGCGGAGCTGACGGAACACCGCATCGGTCGTGTACACGGTAGCGATCTTCTTAACCGGCCGCCGCCGTGTCTGGCGGCGCGGGGCGCTTACATGGGCCTCGGGTGCCGCCTCTTTCGTCACTGTGACGCTTGATTCGGCTTCCGGCGGGCTGGTCCTGGCCGGAGTTTTCGTGCTCAGATCGTCGTCGTCGGTGGCGACGAGAGAGGCCAAAGATACCTTCGCCATGGCTTACACCTTCTCTGCTTTGCGGCCCGCGACTTGGACAACCTCGCGGCCCAGCTTCTGGAAATCGTCTCGTGCGTGGCGGGCTGAACGCTGCCACCCGAGGTCTGAAACGGTCTTCCCCTCCAGGGGTCCCCGCGAGTGAATCTTGTACGACCGGATGTAGGTCTGAAGGGAGGGAATCGACATCTGGTCGAGCATGGCGCGAGTGTCGTTGACGTCGTTCTCGTCGCTACGCGGATCGACGCGAGTGATCACGACGCGGTGCGGCACCCCGATTTCTGCGGCGAGCCGTGCGGTCCTCTTGAGCGGTTCGAAACCCAATGCTGCAGGCTCAGTGGGGATGAGAACAACGTCGCATCCGGGAATCACCGCGTTAAGAACGTCAGCCCCTTCGAGGGATCCAGGTGTGTCAACGATGACCACCGAGTACTCCTTGAGGTTACGCAGCTGGCCCAAAATCGTCGGGTCCATGCTTGTAGTGTGGTCGAATCCCGCACGTTCCCCAAGCCTGCTCGCCCAGAATGAAGCGGACTTCTGCGGGTCAACGTCGAGCAGCAGAACCTTGCCCATCCAGGTCAAACTAGCAGCGAGATTCACGCTGATAGTGGTCTTTCCGGACCCGCCCTTTTGGTTCACCACACCGATAATAAGCACGTCAAAAGCCCTTTCCCGGCTGGTTCAGCAACCATACCGATACGTTCATCAACCTACTCACTCCCCTACGCTGGTGCACTACCACCGATGGCCACACCTGCCTACTGCACTGCTGCGGCTCACTGTAGCTCAGCACCAATGTCATTCGCTAACGCCAGTCGCGTGTTCACCATAACGATGTGATCGCACCTGTTCCCATGTTTGTCTTAACAGTCGTTGCACACTGCTGGGTATAGCGTCTTGCTTGCGTGTTCATTTGCCCCCACACTTTCCAACGCTGTTGTATCTGATGCAGTTACACAGGTTCGGCATGTGTTCGTCTACTAGGCATCGCATTACGTCGAGCGCACTGCACATACTACCCGCTCGTACAGCGATGCCGTGCCATCTACTACGAACCGCCGCAGCGTGCCCACATGGTGCGCAATGCATTGCACCATGCAGGCAAACCATATGAGTTACCTGCATCGACAATACTCAGACCGCCTCGTTACATACCCCGGTTATGCCCCTCTAGTACCGGGCAGGGTGCCGGTCCCATGTCCTGCCCCATCATTGCTCTTGCCTGCTGACCGCTCCAACCTGCCACCCAGCAGGACATCCCCGTATCCAGGCACTTTTGCCCTGGCGGCACCCACCGCAGGGCAGCGGCACTGATCACCCCACATAAGGCACAGATGGTCTTTGCGCTGGTGTTGGCGGTGGTGGTGGCGGTTCGGGGATACTGCGGTTCATGTCGCTGGATGGTCTGGTCGCTGAGGTGGGCCGGACGCTGGGCGATGCG